>NZ_CP069362.1:916590-1222120 GCF_029910535.1 Marinitoga aeolica | reverse complement strand
TTCATTGTTAGTCTATATACTCCAACTATTTTTGGATTCTTTTTTATTACCATTTCTGCTATGTGATCTTTCCTTGTTGAGTTTGCTTTTACTATTGCTTCTATTAAGTTATTTGGTACATCTTTATAATTTGCTAATAATTGTTTTGTATCTTTAGGTAAACAATATCCACCATATCCGAATGATGGATTGTTATAATGATTTCCTATTCTTGGGTCTAAACATACTCCTTCTATTATTTGTTTTGTGTTTAATCCTCTTATTTCTGCATATGTATCTAATTCATTAAAGAATGCTACTCTCATTGCTAAATATGTATTTGCAAATAATTTTATCGCCTCTGCTTCTGTTGAATCTGTAAATAATACTGGTACATCTTTTTTTATTGCTCCTTCTATTAATAATTCTGCAAACTTTTCTGCTCTTTTTGATCTTTCACCTACTATTATTCTTGATGGATATAAATTATCATATAATGCTTTTCCTTCTCTTAAGAATTCCGGAGAGAATATTATATTTTCTGTTTCAAATTTTTCTCTTGCTTGTTTTGTATATCCAACTGGTACAGTTGATTTTATTATCATTATTGCTTTTGGGTTTATTTTTAATACATCTGATATTACTTTTTCTACTGAACTTGTATTAAAATAATTTAATTCAGGATCATAATCTGTTGGTGTTGCTATTATTATATATTCCGCATCTTTATATGCTTCTTCTATATTTGTTGTTGCTTTTATATTTAAATCTTTTGTTTTTAAATATTCTTCTATTTCTTTATCTTTTATTGGGGATATTTTATTATTTACCATATCTACTTTTTCTTGTATTATATCTAATGCTACTACTTCATTATGTTGTGATAATAATACTGCTAATGATAATCCTACATATCCCATCCCTGCTACTACTATTTTCAAAGTTATTCCCCCTCTTATTCCGATTAATACTAAATTAAAGGTTTATATTATAATATTCTTTATACCAATTTACAAATTTCTCTAATCCTTCTTCAATACTCGTACTTGGTCTAAAACCTATTTCTTTTTCTAAATCAGAAACATCAGCATAAGTTCTCAATACATCTCCTGGTTGCATATCCATATATATTTTTTCTGCTTTTTTTCCTATTTTTTCTTCAAGAATAGATATGAATGTTTCTAATTTTACTGGTTGATTGTTTCCTATATTGTATATTTTATACGGAGCAAAACTACTACTTATACTATCCTTTGTTTCATCCCAATCAGGATTTGGTTTTGGTATAACATTTAATAATTTATATATTCCCTCTACAATATCATCTATATATGTAAAGTCTCTTTCCATATTTCCATGGTTAAATACTTTTATCGGATTTCCTTCTATTATATTCTTTGTAAACGAAAAATATGCCATATCCGGCCTTCCCCATGGACCATATACAGTAAAAAATCTTAATCCCGTAGTTGGTATTCCATATAAGTGACTATATGTATGTGCCATTAATTCATTTGATTTCTTTGTTGCTGCATATAAACTTACTGGATGATCTACATTATGATTTGTTGAAAATGGTGCTATTTTATTCCCCCCATATACTGAACTTGAAGATGCGTATAGTAAATGCTTAACAGGATAATTTCTACATGCTTCAAGAATATTCATAAATCCTATTAAGTTTGAATCAACATACGCATAAGGATTTTTTATAGAATATCTTACTCCTGCTTGAGCTGCTAAATTTATTACGTATTCTGATCTATACATTTCAAATATTTTATCTACTTCTGTTTTATCTTTAATATCTACTTTATGGAATATAAAATTGTTATTTTGTTCTAATATTGCTAATCTATCTTCTTTTAGTTTAGTATCATAATAATCATTAATATTATCAATTCCTATTACATTATATCCTTTTTCAAGTAAATGCTCAGATAAATGAAAGCCTATAAAACCTGCTGTTCCTGTTATTAATATTTTCATATTTTATTCTCCTTATCTTGGGTCTAATTTTTTAAATATATTATATGTAAAAGGGGGCACAATCCCTAAAAAAATAGGTATTAATAACATATACCATTTATAATAGGGAACTCTATTAATCTTAAATCCATTTTTCTTTATATAAAAATCATTTAACCTATATTTAAAATTCCTTTTTTTAGAATAATTTCTTTCGTATCTATAATATAAAAGATAATCATTTAAATTATGAAATTTTAAACCTATAGAAGCTGCTCGAAAATACATATCATAATCCTGTGAAGTTCTATATTTTATATCATAGAAATTTATTTTTTCTAAACTTTCTTTTTTAAACATTATGGTTGAATGAATCAAAGGATTTACTTTTAACATAATTTTTTTTATATCTATATCTGTAATAGGAACAGTTCTTTTTCTAATTTCATTATTAAACTCATCAATATCTATTGCCCAAGTACCCAAAATATCTACTTCAGTATTTTCCATTAAAAAAGAAATTTGTTTTTCAAATCTGTTATTTTTTGAAACATCATCTGCATCCATTCTTGCTATTAAAGAACCTTTTGACTTATTTATTAGAAAGTTTAAGTTATAAGTCAATCCTTTATTTTCATTATTAAAAAAAACTTTAATTCTATCATCTATATTTGAAAATTTTTTTAATATTTCTCTTGATTTATCATTACTATTGTCATCAATTATTAAAAATTCAAAATTTTCATATGTTTGATCAAGAATACTTTTGATTGAATCACTTAGATATTTTTCTCCATTGTATACACTCATTACAACACTTACCAAAGGATATTTTTTATTATTCACTTCGCTCCCCTCTTCCAAAATACAGCTTCTAATGTTTGTAATATTATTCTTAAATCAAATAATGTATTTCTATTTTTTACATAATATAAATCATAACTAAGCTTTATTTTTGTATCTTCTTGTGATGATGCATATTTAAACATTATTTGCGCCCAACCAGTTAATCCAGGTTTTACCTTATGTCTAGCATAATAAAAAGGAATATTTCTGTTAAATTCTTTTACAAAAGGTATTTGCTCTGGTCTTGGACCTACTAAAGACATATCTCCCTTAAGGATATTTATAAATTGTAATGTTTCATCAATTCTTATAGGTCTTATTAATCTACCTACTTTTAATATTCTATCTTTTTCATCATCAGCAAATTTTGGACCATCTGTTTTAATATTTTTCATACTTCTGAATTTAACCATATTAAATGGTCTTTCATTCAAACCTACTCTTTTTTGATTAAAAACTATTGGTTTTCTATCTTCTATGTAAATCAAAACTGAAGTTAATATCATAAATGGTGAAAATATAATTAAAGCAATAATTGATCCAATAATATCTATTAATCTTTTAGCTGGTGAATATTGTTCTTGCTCAAAAATTATTGAATAATATTCTTTAAACTTTTTTACCACTTCCAAAGGAATTCTTTTTAAATGTTTTTCAACTAAATTTGGTAAATATTCTATTTCTATTCCCATCTCTTTATATTCTTCAAGTTTATCCTTTACTATTTCTTCTAATTTGGGATCTGTTACTAAAATAGCATGGTATCCTTCACTTACCAGTTCATCAAGTTTTACCGGTGATGGGTTTATATAATCTATGAACTGTAATTTATTTAATGTTTTTTCACCAAGTTCATTTAAAACCTGTCCTATTTCATTTTCTCTTCCTATGACTAAATATCTTTTTGGTTTTGCATGCTTTTCAAAAAGCTGGTATTCGAGTTTGTGTAATAATGGTAAAATTAAAAGCGAGATAAATAGGTTATTTATAAACGTATTTCTATTTATATTATTTTCAAGGAATATAGGATAAAAGAAAAGCAATATAACTGAACCCAATAAAAATCCTGCAAATATTCTTATAATCGATTCATTTAATGAATTCATCGTTTCAAGATCATATGATCTAAATGCATAATATCCTAAAAATAATGATAATGATATTATTAATGAGATATACCATGTATAATTAAATAGAAAAATATTTATTATTATTAATATAATCAAATCAATTATTTTTGGAAATTTTCGCATAATAACACGTCCTATATCTTCAATATCTTTTTACCTTTTTCCATTATATATTCATATTTTTTAAACAATGAAAAGTCTATTGGTTTTCTTTTTTTACCATGATAATCTGTTGCTATGAAATCGATAAGTTCATTTGGTATAAAATAATTGTCATTTTCTATATATTCTAAATTCATTTGGAAATATACATTCATTCTTTTTAATTTATCTATTAATGCTTCATTATCTTTCAACCATTGATATCTTTCTACGTGAGCTAATATTATTTCATATCCTTCAAGTTGTAAATCAAATATTGTATCCAGTAAATAAACAGGATATATTGTTGTTGGTAATTCTATTAATACAAAATAATCTTTTAATGGTATAAAATTATTATTTTGATTTGGTCCTAAATATAATTCACTACCTAAATATGTTGTTATTCCTATTTCAATTGCTTTTTCTTTTAATATTTCATAATGCTCTTTTATTTTTCCTATATCTGTTTTTACTGTTGGATGATTTACATGTGGTGTAAAAAACACTGTCGTAATATTATTTTTTTTATAATTTTCCAATGTTTCTATTGATTCTTCTATTGTTTTTAATCCATCATCTACTCCAAAGAGTATATGATTATGTATGTCATAAAACATATAAACACTTCCTTAATTATTATTTTGATTTTTTACTTCTTTTTTTCTTTTCACCATCTTGGTAATAATAATAATAATAATAATAACCTGAATTCTTTTCATTTATATCATCAATTACAATACCAAGTAATTTATTATCAGATGTTGTAATATTTTCAAGGGCTACTTTTAATGAATGCTTTTGTGTTTTTCCAGCTCTTACTACTAATACTAAACCATCCGTGTGCTTTGCCACAATTAAAGCATCTGCCGCTGCAAGAATTGGAGGTAAATCTATAACTATTTTGTCGTATTTTTGTCTTAATTGTTCTATTAATTCACCAAACTTCTTTGATGTTAATAAGGCTGTTGGGTTAGGAGGTAATGGACCAACTGGTATAACGTCTAAATTTTCCATATAATTTTGTGTAACTCTTTCTATTGGTATATCTTTTAATATGTGGTTAACAACACCAATATTATATCTTTCTAATCCCAATGCTTTTTCAACCCTTGGTTTTCTCATATCAATATCAATAAGTAATGTTTTTAAGCCGTTTTGTGCATAAGATATTGCCAAATTCGCTGAAGTTATTGTTTTTCCTTCTCCTGGACCTGCACTTGTTATTGCAATTACTTCAGGAGCTGGAGTTGTAGAATAATTAATATTAGCTAATGTTAATTTAATAGATTCTGAAACAGGAGAAACTGGTTCATTTAATACTATTAATTCCGGTTTTTCATATTCTTTTTTCATTTCAAATGTTGGAATTCTACCTAATACTATATGACCTTTTGCCATTCTTTTTATTTCATCTTCATCTTTTATACTTTTATCCATATATTCAACTATAAAAGCAACAAGAATACCTAAGAATATTCCTAATACCCCACCTATTGCTGCAGTTAATTTTTTATTTGGTTTTATTGGTTTATTGGGGGTTATTGCTGAATCTATTAATTTCGCTGTTCCTACAACTCCTGCTTCTGCTATCCTTGTTTCTTCTAATTTTTCTAATAATAATGTATATAGATTTTCTTTTACTTTTATATCTCTTTCTAATTCTAATAATTGCTGTTCAAGTAATGGTAATTTTGAGAATTTTTCATTATATGTTGATTTTAATTTTGTCAATGCATCTATTGTTGATTTTAATACTTCTGTTGTATATTGTGATTCTATTAATTGTAAATATATGTCTTGATAAGCAGGATTAATTGTTTGTACCTGTGAAGTTATTATTTTAGATACTTCATCTTTTAATAATTTTTCTGTTTCTGCTATTTTGTCTTTGATTTCCTTTACTTTTGGATCTGTTTCTGGATATACGTTTAACAACCCAGCCAATTCCACTTTATAATCAATTAATTTGGATTTTAATTGGCTTACTAAAGGATTTGTTGATATGGTTTCTGATGAAATGATTTTTTCATCAACCTTTTTTAATAAGTCGTTGAATGCCTTCACCTTTGATTTTGTTTCTTCTAATTGAAGGTTATATTGGTTTATTTGCCTATCGTATTCTAATGTGAAAGATAATATGTTTTTTGCTTCTTCATCAAGCAAAAATACTTTATTTTTTTCTTTGAATTTTCTTATTTTTTCTTCTGCAGCTTTTAAATCAGATTCTACTTTTGGAATTTGTTGTTCTATAAACTCACGCTTTACTGTATATTCATTTTTAGACAATGTTTTTAAAAATTCATTATATACCTCTGCTAATTTATTTGCTACATTTCTTGCTAATTCTGGATTATCACTTTGAACAGAAATTTTAACTATATTTGTGTCTTTCACAGGCGAAACCGTTATCATTTCGGATAATGTTTTTACTATGTCCTGTTTTGTTATTTCTGCTTTTGGGTCTTCTGATTTATTCTTAAAGTATTCTATTAAATTTAAATCATCCACTACTTTTTCTAAATTAGTTCTGCTTTTTATTAATTCTACCTCTGTTGAAATTTCTGGCCTTGCAGAAGTGATTTGTGAGGTGAATAAATCTGATATAGAACTGCTCTGCTGTGGTTCGATTTTCAATGTGACGTTTGCTTCATATATGGGTGTTGTTATAAAAAGATAGGTTATGGTTAAAGCTACTGTTACTGCCACTGTAAGAAAAAACCACCAAAAACGTTTTTTAAATATATGCATTATGTCCTCTAGAGTAAGTTCATCTTCATAGATTTCTGGTTCCATTCTTTTCCTCCGTTCATTATAATTCTATCTATATATATTTTACTATAATAATTTGATTTGTCAATATTATTTAAACATATATTTATATTGAACATATAATCTTGTATTATTTTATCATTAATTGAGTTATATTGCAACTTTTTTCTTTTCTGTTTTGTTTAAATTCGAATTAATATATCAGGTGATTAATTAATTTTGTTATTTAAATAAAAATAAATTTTTATGTATTAAAGAATGAGAAAAAGACCATAAAATGAGCCAAGTCCATATGAAATATGCAATATCCAGAAAGATAATAATGATGGTAAGAATAGTTTTAAATTTTTATTTTTTAATGATATTTCTAATGAAAAGTATATTGTTAGAACAAGATAAATTGAAAGGATTATGAAAAATGGTATTCTTACAATTGGTGAGAATATTGAAGCTATTGTTCCAAATATTAAAAATAATACGAATAATAGCGGGATTATATGTCTTAATGAAAAACCCTTTTTAGAATAATGTGTAGAAAGTATTACCCATAATCCATTTTGGAAATTGTTTTTAAATAAGTCTTTGTAATTATCTCTTGCATAATAATAACTTTTTGCTTCTGGAACAAGCTTTATTTTCATTCCTGATTTTTTTAATCTTAAATTCATTTCTATGTCTTGATTCCTTTTTAATTGTGGAACAAACAATCCTACTTTTTCAAATACTTCTTTTTTATATATTCCATATGCTACTGTGTCTACATATTCTTCTTTTGAGTTTTCAAGTCTATATTTCGCATTTCCTATTCCCAGCGGATGAGAGAGTATATGTGATATTGCTTTTGCAATTGTCGTTTCTTTTCCAGGTTTTGTTATCATTATTCCACCAACAATGTCACATTTATTTTCATCTAATCTTTTTACACATGCAGATATATAACTTTTTGAATATGTTGTGTGTGCTCCTGCTATCATAATATAATCACCAGTTGCTGCTTTTATTCCTAAATTTAAAGCAACTGGTGTTATTTTTTGTTCATTATCTATTATTTTTATATCTAAATTTTCTTTATTTTGATATTCTTTTATTATTTCTCTTGTTTTATCTTCACTCATACCATCAACAATGATTATTTCTTTATTTTCATAATCATTTTCTATTAATGAATTTATACATTTTTCTATATACTTTTCTTCATTAAATGTTGGTATTATAATAGATACCTTTTTCATTTTATCCCCCCATTAAGATAATACAAAGTTTACAAACTCTTTTTCTTTTTTTTCTGTCCAAATAAATTCATGTTTATATTTTCTTATATTTTCTAATAACTCATCATAATTCTCATATGCTTTTATTATTTTATCGACTGATTCTTCTACTTTCTTTGGATTTATAACCACACCTATATTGTATTTTTCTACTTCTTTTGCCATTGATATAAACGTATTCTTTACTATAACTGGTGTTTCACTGGCAATTGAATCGTAATATTTATTTGGTAAAGAGAATATATCATTTTTATACTCTCTATTTTTTATTGTATTAAAGGATATTAAAGAAAATGCTGATTTTGATAATTCTTTCATCATATCCTCATATGGTAAAAAATTTGTATGCTCATGTGGTATATCTTTAAAATACTCTGATTCCATTCCGATTATTTTGAATTTAAAACCTTTTTGAATTAGTTTTTTTAGTATTTCTTTTTCATCATCTAAATTTCTATTTATTTTACCTACAAAAGATATTTCTTTAATTATTTCTTTTTTTTCTACTGATATTTCTGCATAATTTTTTTGAATAAAATAATCATTATGAATATTTAATTTTTGATATACATCTTTTTGCATGTCCGTTGATACAAATACTAATTTATCTGATAATATTAATTGTTTTTCAAAAATTTTCCATAATGCTTTTTCTTTTATTTGTTTTTTTATTCCTGATAAATTGTTTAAAAAATTTTCTGGATGATATTCATGAATGTCATATATTATTTTTTTGTTTCTTTTTTTGGCTATTTTAAAAGGTTCTAATGGTCTGGAAGCTAAAAAATGATGCATATATAATATATCATAATCATAATTTTTTATCATATTCACAATTTTTTTATCGAGTTTTCTTCTGTTTTTTAGTTTTATCATTGGGTTTGCTTGAATATTTTTAGTATATTTTATTGGTATATATGTTACATTACTCTCTTCATATTCTGTTTCATCGTTATTTGTCCAATATTGATATATTACCTTATTTTCTTTTGACAGTGCTTTTACTGTTCTAAGTACTCTTTTATCGTATTTTGGATGCATATATCCTATTATTAGTATTGTCATGATATCACCTTAAATATTATATTGATTATATGTTTCTCTATATTTTTTCATATAATATCTTTTTATTATATTTCTTCCCCAATGAACTGGATGGGATAAAAAATATATTTTTTCAGTTCTTTTTTTTATTTCCGTTATGGGATCAGTGTTATACTTCCATGGGTTTATAGTAAAGTCATTATCAGAAATGTATACATCAAATTTTTCCTTTAAATCATATGCTTCAAAAATACCATATTTTTCTCTTATTGTTTTATCTACTAATATAGTATTGGGTACTTTAAATAATCTATTTTCAATTGCTCCATGTGAACATATACTGTTTAATCCTCCAAATAATAGTGTAAATTCTTCTATTTCCTTTTCTAAAATGTTTTTACAAATTAGAATATGTTCAGTATTTATATCCTTTAAATTATTTGCTTTTATATAAGAAGATAATGTTTCATAATGAAGTCCTACTTCAAATCCTGCATCTTTTATTTCTTTTATTATTTCCTCTTGTGAAGTTACCCATCTAAAATAATATGTAGATTTTATATTATACTTTTTCTCTATATTAAACATTACTAAAGCATCGTGAGGACTATGATCTACATCATGTCTTAATAGTAATACTTTTTTGTCTTTGTATTTTTCTATATTATTATAATACTCTTTTAAACTTAACACATTGTAATTATTTTTAAGTGCTAATTTTAATATTTTTTCATATAATGACCAATGATTTTTTTCAAATAATAACTTAAAATATCTTTTCAAATAAAATCCCCCTTAAAAAGATTTTTTGATTTTTTATATATTTTTATACCAACTATTGCCCCAACACTCCCAAAAATTAATATTCTTGAAATACGCTCAGTTATAGAAAACATTCCAAAATATTTAGATATTATATATTGAATTAAACTAAAAGATATTATTAAAAATGCAAAACCAAGTATGTATTTTGGAGTTATTGTTTTATCATTTAGGTTGTATAATACGTTTATTCCATGGAATAATAATAAAAATATATATGATATTAATGTAGTAATAGCAGCAATCTCGTATCCAAATATTGGTATTAACCATATATTTAATACTATATTTATTATACCTGCTAATAATGTTCCAAAGGATATTGATCCTGTTTTTTTATAGAAAAATGCAAAATTTACATATATTGTATATAAGAATTGCATGTAATATGATGCTATTATTATCGGAAGTATTATCAAAGAAGTACTATAATTTTTAGGCGCCATTATAATACCAAGCTCTGGTATTATAATAAACATTAGCAATAATAATAGTAAGAATATCTCATTGTAATATTTTACTTTCTTAAATATTTCTTCTTTTTTATTTTCATACATTTTATCATAGAACCATGGAACCCATGCTAAATTAGTAGCTCCTAAAATTATTAATGGTATCATTCCCAGGGTATATGCATAGCTATATAATCCTACTTTCTCTGATCCTATAATTTTTTGTATTGCTAATCTATCAAATTGAGATAATATTATTCCAGATAGATTATGTAATATTAACGGTACTCCTATCAACATTGAATATTTCCATGCTTTTATCCATATGATCTTCTTACCTTTTGCTAATATTAAAAAAAATAAAATAGTTGAGATTATAATTCCTACAATTAACTCACCGTATATTCTTCCAAAATATTTATTGTTTTTTATTATTATTACAAGTATTATAGACAATATAACTGTAGATATTGCTTTTAATAAACTCAATAATGATTTTACTTTATAATTTTTTTCAAATACTTTTATTGTTATATAATAATTAAATATAAAAGCGAAATATCCTGATATTACTGAAAAAATTAATATATTACTCTCTATATTAAATACATTGGATAATAATTCTCTAAATATATAAATAATAATAAAAACTGAGATAAAACTTAATAATGATAAAAATAATACAGAAGATAAAAATTCTTTCTTTTTTTCTTTAAAATCATTTATTCCTGTTCCTATAGATGCATGCAAATCTATTCCTGTAATTATAGCAAAAATTCCTACAAATGTGGTATATACTGAAACTATTCCATACTCTTCAACTGATAATAATCTTGTAAAAATAGGAATGGTTATAAATGCCATTCCTTTTAATATAAAATCTGTTATTGTATACCATATTCCCGATTTTATAGTTGTGCTTTTTTTTATTTTAGTTATTACGCTTTTTATTATATCACCACCAAATTATAAAAACTTTTTATAATAATCCCATTGGCCAATATCAATCATTTTTTTATCTGATTTATAAACCTTTATTTTTTTATTATTTTTTAATGCGCGTTCAAGTAATTCTGGCATATCTATTTTTTCGTTTAGTGAAATTAAATCAATAATATTGGGATTTAATACATAAATTCCCGTATTTACATAAAACTCATAATTTGGTTTTTCAGAAATTTCTTTAAAATTATTATTTTCATCAAATTCTAAAACACCATATGCAATATCAACTGTTTCTTTTGCAGAAATAATTGTTATATCAGCTTTTTCTGACTTATGATATTCTAGAACTTCTTTAAAATCAACATCTAATAAAACATCACAATTTGCTATAAAAAACGGTTTAGTTATATTATGGAATTTTAAGTAAGCAATACTTCCAGCTGTTCCCAAAAAGTCTTTTTCTTCAATATATTCAATATTATATTTTAAATCTGAAAAATAATTTTTTATTAAATCTTTTTTGTAATTAACACTAAGTATAAATTCATCAAATCCTGAATTTATAAATTGTTCCATTATTTGTTCTATTATTGTTTTATCTTTATACGGAACCAATGGTTTGGGAATAACTCTAGTTAAAGGATATAATCTCGTGCCTTTTCCACCTGCCATAATTAAAACTTTAGTTTTTAAATTGGTTAATTCTTGAAAATTTATTGGTATATTTATAATTTTTATTATTTCCATTTTTTCATTTACAACAGGTAAATATTCAACATTATATCTTAAGTAATCTTTAATTGAAAAACTCTTATATTCTTTTTCATAAATATACTTAAAATTTGTATTCATTATATTAAATGCTTTTATTTCTGAAATATTGTTCTTTTTATTAAATAAATATCTTCTTATATCTCCATCTGTTATAGTGCCAATAATTTTGTTTCCTTCTAAAACAAAAAGAATTTTATATGGCGATTTATTTAATGTTTCAATTACAACATTAAGATCATCCTCTTTTTTTACTGAAAAAAAATCTTTTATTTCTTTTATTTTCATTTTATTCCTCCAGTAATATTTCTGCTAATTTTAAATCAATCATATTATCTATATCAATTGATCTTTCGATAGGCATAATATAAGCATAACTTTTTTTATTATAAAAATCTTTTGTTTTTAAAAAACTTTCTACTTTTGAAATATATATAGCTCCATTAATTCTATAATATTTTGGTAAGTCTTGCCTTCTTTTATTTTTTACTTCTTCTCTAATAAAATTTGAAAGACTTAAATCTTCTGGTAAAGTATTGCTGAATAATGGTGAATGTTCCACTTCACAAACACTAACTATATTATCTGCATTTTTCTGAAATAATAACTCAACAGCATTTAAAATATCTTCCGCTTTTCTTAATGGCGATGTTGGCTGTAATAATATAAAATAATCATAATGTTCATTTATATCTTTAAAATAATTCAATGCATGTAAAATAACATCTATGCTACTAGATGTATCTGTTGCTAAATATTCTGGTCTTAAAAAAGGAATTTCTGCTCCATATTTTTTGGATATTTCTGCTACTTCAGGTGAATCTGTACTTACTATTATTTTATCAAATATATTACTTTTTTTAGCTTCTTCAATTGTATAGATTATTAAAGGATTCCCTTTTAAATCTATAATATTTTTATTTTTTATTCCTTTTGAACCGCCTCTTGCTGGAATTATTGCTAAAAATTTTTTATTGTTATACATATTTATTCCTCCATAAAATGATTCCATGTAAACCCTTCATCTTCTTTTATTTTTTTTAATAGCTTTTTACCTATTATTATTTCATAATATTCAGGAGATAATCCTATATTTGATCTTTTTATGCTAATATCTTTTTCTGTTATTATTTCACCATTTTTTATATCTCTTGCAGCTACTAATTTTTTTCTTGCAACTTCTTTAATTTCAATTTCACTTTTATTTGGTTTTTTTATTCCATTTCCTAACGCTTTTTCTATATTTCTTATTGATTTTACCATTTCTTTTAATTCATGCGGCTCTAATGATGCTTTATGATCTGGACCAGGTAAATTTTTATCCAGTGTAAAATGCTTTTCAATTATTTGAGCTCCCATTGCAACAGCAGCAATGGGCACTTCAATTCCTAAAGTGTGATCAGAATATCCAACAGGTAATTTGAATGCTTCTTTTAATGTTATCATTGCTTTTAAGTTTACTTCTTCATATGGAGTTGGATAATTCGTAGTACAATGCAAAAGATAAATTTCAACATTATTATTAACTTCATATATTGTGTCTAAAGCTTTTTCTACTTCTGATAAAGTTGCCATACCTGTTGACATTATTATTGGTTTGTTTTTTTCTGCAATTTTTCTTAAATATGGATAATTTACAATTTCACCTGATGGAATTTTATAATATGGCATTAATTTCTCTAAAAATTTTATACTTTCAAGATCAAATGGAGATGATAAGAATTCAATTCCTTTTTCATCGCAATATTTTTTTAATTTAATAAAATCATCAAATTTTAATTCTAGCTTTTCCAACATCTTTAATTGTTCTGAACTATTACCTAAACTTCTTTTTTGATATGATGCCATATCTGCATATTTTGATACTAATTTATTTGCTTTAAATGTCTGAAACTTTACTGCATCTACACCTGCCTCAACTGCAGCATCTATTAATTTATATGCAATATTAATATCTCCATTATGATTTACTCCAGCTTCTGCTATTATATAAACTTTATCTTTTTTCATTTTCTCACTCTCTCAAATAGAAAAATTTATATCATAAAATTTCTTCATTGTGTTCAATTTATTGTTTTTAATATAGTCTCTTAATACATCATATATTTTTTCTGTTGCCCCACCTTGATCATATGAATTGTTTATTTCATTTCTATTCATTTTTTCTGCTATATTTACAGCTTTTAATATTTCTTTTTTTATTGGGTCACAATCAATTATACTATTTCCTTTAACCCTTCCTTTTTGCCTGTCTCCAATGTTTATTGTTGGAATTTTAAAAGAAGGTGCTTCAATTATGCCGCTTGAAGAGTTACCCATTACAAAATCAACATATTTCATTGTTGATAAATATTTTAATGTCCCCAGATTAGTAACAGATAAAACTTCATTTTTATATTCGTTTGAAAAATTATTTATGAATTTGTTTATTGTTCTTCCTCCCGCATCTGCATTACTTTTTGTTATAATTATTTTGTATCCTTTTTTTATTAATTCTTCAAGGGCATTAAATATTTCTTTTAATTCGTTTTCTAATTTTTCTTTTTTTAATGTAACTGGGTGATATGTAAATAATATATTTTTTTTACCAAATTTAAAATTTAATTCATTCTCTAATTCATCTTTTTCTAATAAATTCATGCTCTTTACATTATCCAATCCTATTGCCCCAACATTAAAAACCCTTTCTGGACTTTCTCCTAATTGTATTACTCTTTTTCTATATTCTTCTGTGGATGTGAAATGCAAATAACTCATTTTTGTTATTGAGTGACGAATACCTTCATCTATAGCTCCTTCGGTCCTTTCACCACCATGTAAATGTGCTATAGGAATCTTTTGTATATATGCAGTTATAGTTATTGCTAATGTTTCAAATCTATCTCCTAATACTACTAAAATTTCTGGATTTAATCTTTTTAATGCTTCAGAAAAACTTATTATTCCAAGCCCTATTGATTTATTTATACCTATATCAGTATCACTTGATAATAATATTTCTACTTTTTCATTTATTTTAAAACCATCTTTTTCTATTTCCTTATAAGTTAATCCAAATTCTGGAGATAGGTGCATCCCCGAAACTATTATTTGCAATTCTAATTCATTACTTTCTTTTATTTTTTTCATTAGTGGATATAATAATCCATACTCTGCTCGTGTTCCAGTAAAAATACATATTTTATTCATTATATTTCACTCCTGATTTTTGCTGGTACTCCAAAAGCCTTTACATTTTCAGGTATGTCACTTACAACTACTGACCCCGCACCAATTATTGAATTTTTACCTATATTGATATATTGAATAATAGAACTTCCTGTTCCTATATGCGTGTTTTCTCCAACTTTAACCCCGCCACTTAAAGTTACCCCAGGTGCTATATGAGCATTATCTTTTATAATACAATCATGGTCTATAATAGCTCCTGTATTTATTATACAATTTTTTCCTATTTTAACTCCTGGATTTATTATAACCCCTGGCATTATTACTGTTCCTTCATCTATTTCTACATCTTTAGCTATTATTGCATTTTTTGATATTATAACTGGTATATAAAATCCTATTGATTTTATTTTATTAAATAATTTTATTCTAAGCGTTGAATTTCCTACACTACCTACAGTTATTATTGCATTTTTTATTCCCTTATTATATAATTCTTCTAATTGGTCATCTGTATATTTTATTTTTATACCATTTATCTCTTTTCCTAATTCATTTTCAATATCGGAAATACCAACAATTTCATAGTCATTATTTTCTAAAATTATTGAAGAAACAACTTTACAATGTCCCCCGCCGCCAACCAAAATAATTTTTTCAGACATTTTATCCCCTACTTTTTTATTTCTTTTATATTTTTTACTACATATTTAACATCTTCTTCAGTTAAATTAGTGCTACATGGAATATTTAATACTCTTTCCCAATAATAATTAGCTTTTTCAATTTTATATGCATAATTATTTATAAATGGTTTTTGCATATGATTTAAATACCATATGGGTCTTGTTTCTATTCCATTTTCTTTTAATCGTTTTAACAATTCATCTCTATCTAAACCATATTTTTCTTTATCTATTAATAATGAATAAAACCAATAATTTGGTCTTGTATTTTCTCTAAAATCTAATAATTCTAATCCTTCTATTTCAGATATCAATTCTTTATATAATTTATAATTATTTGTTTTTATTTTTATAAATTTTTCTAATTGCTCAAGCTGTGCTACACCCAATGCTGCTTGCAAATTTGTCATTCTGTAATTATAGCCTATTTCATTGTGTATATAATATAATGGATCATCTTTTGATTGGGTTGATAAATATTTAGCTTTTTCTGCAATTTTATTATCTTTTGCTACCATCATACCACCACCGCCTGTGGTGATTATTTTATTACCATTAAAAGAATATACTCCTATATCCCCTATTGTTCCTGCAAATTTATCTTTATACTTTCCCTCTGTATATTTTGTACCTAGTGCTTCTGTGGCATCTTCTATTATCTTTAATTTATATTTTTCTGCTATATCTATTAAACTTTCCATATCTGCCATATTTCCAAATATATGAACAACTACTATTGCTTTTATTATTCTATTTGTATTTTTGTTTTTTAATCCTTTACTGGTTAATTCGCATTCATTTTTTAAAAACTCTTCTAATTTATTTATGTCTATATTTAATGAATCATCACAGTCCATAAATATAGGCTCTGCGCATAAATATTTTACCGGATTAACAGCTGCTATAAATGTGAGTGTTGGAACAATTACTTCATCTCCTGGTTCGACCCCTAATAATTTTAAACCAAGATGAAGTCCTGCAGTTCCACTTTGAACTGCAACTGCTTTTTCAACATTTAAATATTGAGCTATATTATTTTCAAATTCTGTTATATATGAACCCCCTGTAGAAACCCATGTTGTTTCCACAGCATTTAATACATATTCTTTCTCTTTTCCTGTAAAATTAGGTATTGATAATGGTATATATTTCATATATTCACCTTCTAAACATTATATATATCAACTTTAAAATATTGCATATTTTCTTTTATCCAATTAATAGTTTCT
This sequence comes from Marinitoga aeolica, assembly GCF_029910535.1. Classification (NCBI taxonomy): domain Bacteria; kingdom Thermotogati; phylum Thermotogota; class Thermotogae; order Petrotogales; family Petrotogaceae; genus Marinitoga; species Marinitoga aeolica. The sequence continues at coordinate 1,204,896 of NZ_CP069362.1, read as the reverse complement.
TTTAACCCTTCTTCTAATGTATATTGTGGCTTCCAACCAGTTAATTTCATTGCTTTTTCTGGATTTGATAATAGTCTTTCAACTTCTGATTTTTCTGGTCTTAATCTTTCTTTATCTGTTATTATTTCTACATCTTTTCCTATTAATTCAATTATTTTTTTAGCTAAATTACCTATCGATATTTCTTTTCCTGTTCCTAAATTATATACATCACCAATTGTTTTTTCATGTAATCCTACAGTTATAAATCCATTTGCTGTGTCTTTTACATAATTTAAGTCTCGTGTAGGAGTTAAATTACCTAACTTAATTTGTTTTTTCCCTGCTAATATTTGAGATATTATTGTTGGTATTATTGCTCTTGCTGATTGCCTTGGACCGTATGTATTAAATGGTCTTATTATTGTTACTGGTAATTCGAATGATCTATAATAACTTAAAGCTAAATGATCAGCTCCTGCTTTTGAAGCGGCATATGGAGATTGAGGATTATATGGATGTTTTTCATCTATTGGTACATATTGTGCTGTACCGTATATTTCGCTAGTTGAAGTGTGTATTACTCTTTGAATATTTAATTTTCTTGCTGCTTCCAATACATTATATGTCCCCTCTGTATTTGTTTTTATATATGCTAATGGAGAAAGATATGAATATGGTATTCCTATTAATGCTGCAAGATGAAACACTATATCTACATCTTTCATTGCATCATATACACTATCATAGTCTCTTATATCTCCTGTATATATCTCTATATCTTTCAAATATTTAGATTTTTCAAGCCAACCCCAATCATTTTGAAAGTTATATCTAACAAAAGCTTTTACATTATATCCTTTTTCAACCAGCATTTCAGTTAAATGAGACCCTATAAATCCTTCTGAACCTGTGACTAATACTTTCATTTTTTCACCTCTATTCCAATTTCATTCTTTAAGAAATTTATATAGTTTTCTTTCCAATTTTTATTCCAAAAATATTCTATATTATATTCCTTTTCTGATTTCATATTATTTTTAATCATTTCGTATAATTCATCAACGGTGTTAAACCATATTCCTATATTCTTTGGAATATGTAGTTCGGAAAGCGGATGTTTATATATAAACACTGTTTTATTTAAAGATACAGCTTCAAAAATTGTTGTTGAATATATACTAATAATATAATCTGAATCGTGTATTAAATTGTATATGTCTCCTTCTTTATTTATTTCAATATTATTATAATTATATAATTCTTTATATCTTTCTTCAAAAGGTATTTCTCCCGGATGCAATCTAAATATTATTCTATAATTTTTATCTATTTTTTTTGATAACTCTTTTGCTATTTTTACATTTATATTCGTAACTGTTCCTTGAGAAACTATTAATATTATTTTTTTTGACCTCTCTTTTTTTTCATTATTCAATCTTTCAAAATTATACCAAAAATGAGGATTACCAATAGTTATTTTTTTTACAGGTGTTTTCATATTATCGTTCCAGAAATCACCATATGTTAAAAGATATTCCGGTAGATATTTTTTATATTCTTCATTTTTTAATATTGTGTCATTATAATTATATGCCACATGTCCCGAAGTGATTACACCATGCTGGAATTCTGCTGTTTTTATTTTCATCTCTTTAGCTATTTTTACTATATGTCCATACATATTTCCGTAACTTGCAGTGTTAACAAAAATAATTTTTGGTTTTAGTTTTTTGAATAATTTTCTATAATATTTTTTATATAATGGAATCTGAACAGAGTGAGCTATAATAAGATTATATATGTTATTATAAAATTCATAATTAAATTCTTGAAAGTTTGATTTTAAGAAAAGAATAAATTCATTTGCCAATTTTTTATCATGGTTATCTGCTTTTTTTAAAATTTTAGATTTTAATATTATATTCATTGTTAGATAATCACTATATGCAATATTTTTAAAATAACGCGGTCTAAAATACTGTAGGTTATGCGATTTTTCAATAAAAAAAGTTTTTTCAGGAAAAATATTTGTATAATAATCGTGTAGCCTATTAAAATATAATCCATCATTTCTTAAATGATTAGCAGAATTTACTCCAAAAAACAATATTTCATAATTTTTTTTTACTTTATATGGGTTATTGGAAAATGTTATATATATATATTTTAATAATTCTTTAATGTTCATTTTTTTATGAACATTTGACATTGATTCTAATTGTAAACCATAATAATTTTTCATATACCCATATAATATAGTATATCTTATAAATGGCCATAATAAATCTCCAGATGAAAATTTAAAATTTAATATATCATTTTTTTCTTCAAATTTTAATATTTTATCTAACATTTATTTCCTCCAAATGTTTTAAAATCTTTGCTATCTTTTCGCCAGCATTACCTTTTCCATATACATTTCCCGGATATTTCGCATTATTTTTTTCAAATACTTTTTCATATATATTGTTTTCATCTGCTAATTTATTCCACTTTAATTCTATTAATTCTCTCCATCCTGTATCTGGCATTATTACTATTGCCTGTCTTTCAGCAAAATATGCTTCTTTTTGCAATCCTCCACTATCTGTTATTACTTTCCATGATTTTTTTACCATCCCCATTAAATTTAAATAATCTATTGGATCTATTACTTTTACTTTTTCCAAGTATTTCTCTAAATTAAATTCTTTTATTCTTTTTTTAGTTCTTGGATGTATTGGAAATACTATTGTTTTTTCTTTTGATATTTTTTCTATTTGCTGTAGTATTTTTTCTAATTTTTCTTTGTTATCTACATTGAAATCTCTATGCATTGTCATTACTATATATTCATTTTCTTTTAGTTTTAATTCGTTAAATATATCATATCTGAATTTTGGTTCCATTATTTTATACAGGTCATGCATTATATCTCCTACAAAGTATACCCCTTTTGTTATATTTTCTTTTTTTAAATTTTCTACCGCTAATTCGCTGGGACAAAACAAGTATGTTGATATTCTATCTGTTAATACTCTATTTATTTCTTCTGGCATATCTTTTGGTTCTTGTCTTATTCCTGCTTCTATATGTGCTACTGGTATTTTTAATTTACTTGCTACTATTGCTCCTGCTAATGTTGTGTTTGTATCTCCATATACCAAAATTATATCTGGTTTTTCTTTTATTGTTATTTTTTCAAACTCTATCATTATTTTTCCTGTCATTTCACCATGATTCCATGACCCAATATTTAAATAGTAATCTGGTTCTTTTATTTTTAATGTTTCAAAAAATATATCTGACATGTTTTTATCATAATGTTGTCCTGAATGCACTAATATTTCTTTTATACCCTTTTTTTCTAATTCTTTATTTATTACTGCTTCTTTTATAAATTGTGGTCTTGCTCCTATTAAACTTAGTATTTTCATTTTTTTCCTCCAAGATTTTTTCAATTTCTTTTATTTCTATTTCCATTCTTTCCTTCCAGGATTTTAACTCATTTTTATTAAATTTATTTTTGTTATTGTAAAAGTATAAAATCCCTTTTATAGCATTTTTAGAAAATTCTTTAGGTTTCACGTAATAAATATTATTAAACGATAAATATTTTGAATTATTTTCATCATCAGTTGCAATTGTTGGAATTCCTAGATATGAAACTTCTAATATTTGATTACCAGTATTGGCATAATCATTTACTATCAATACAACATCACATAATTTATAGTAATATTTCATTTCTTCATATTTTATTTTTCCTAACCATATTATCTTTTTCTCTACATTAAGCTCTTTCGCATATTTTTTTAATGAATCTTCCATTGGTCCCCCCATTCCACCTATAAGAAGTTTTGCATTTATTCCATTATCTATGGTTTGCTTTAATAAGTATATTGCTCTATCTATTCTTTTAAATGGATGAAATCTATTAAATATTCCCAATACATAATGTTCTTTTAAATTATGTTTTTCTTTTAAATATTTTATTTTTTCTTCATCAACTTTTTCTTTTATTTTATCATCTAAACCATTTAATAAAAATAAATATTTATTTATACCTAATTTTTTTAATACTTTATTTCCCTTTGTTCCATCATTTGCCATTATTACTAAGTTAAATTTTAATTTATATGCCAGTTTATGAAACCAGAGTTTTTTGTTATTTAAATTGTTGTAATCAAGATAGGTTCCTTGAAATCTTTTTGCTGCTGGTATTTTAAATATTTTTTTTATTAAATATCCTGGTATTACTGAAAATACTTCATATGAATACACTAAATCTGGTTTTATAAATAAAGCTAATAGCAGTGCTCTTATACTTTCAAATATTGTATAGAATATAAAAAAAATTGATTGAAATGTGGTAATTTCTGATTCCGGCTTTATTATTGCGTCTGGATGTGGAATTGGAATTGATATTTCTTTCTTAGTACTTTTCTTGCTTATTAAATTTCTTATATACTCAAAAACTTTGGGTGTTCCATAAAAATGATAATTTTTAAATTTAAGGAAATCTTTTACATTATATTTTTGACTATTTCTATAAAAAAAAGCAAAGTGATATACTTCATAACCGCTTTTTAAATATTCAATTAACGTATTTTTAAAAGATTGATTACTACCAATAACTGGACCTATTGGTCCAGATATTAAAAACATTTTTTTCACTTTTATCATTTTTTTCACTCCGTTTTAATATATATGTATTTTACATTGTTTTGAAGCTCTTTTATTCTTTCTACATCATCAATATAAGTATATTTTTCTTCGATAAGAACAAATCTATTTTTTATTTCTTTAAATAATTCTATGTCTGTTTTTTCGCTTGAATCTATTATAATAAGTACATTTTCTAATTTTTTTATTTTTTCATTTATTTCTTTTATGTCTTTAAATGATGTGTTTTTCCTTATTTCATAAATTTCATATTCATCAAATAAATAATCAAATTCTTTTAGATTTAATGGATATACTACTGCTTTTTTTATATGATTATTATATAAATATTTCCGTATATTATTAAATTTGATATCATCATATATATCAGGTTCTTTGAAATGTTGTTTAAATAAATCAATATCAATAATTTTATTATTAAAATGTTCTTTTAAATAAATACCTAAAAATCCCATAATAATAGCTAAAAATATTGTTGTTGCTAATAATAAATTTTTGTTTGGAGAAGAAGGACTTTTTGGCGGATAGGGTTTTTCAATAATATCAAATTTCGGCATAATTGAAAAATCCTTTAAATTTATTTGGTCAATTAAACTTGTTATATCTGATAACTTTTTTGATGCTATTTCTTGCTCTTTTTTTAAATTAAAATATTCATAATATAACGGTGATTGAGAATATATTTTGGCATCAATATCTTTTAATGTTTTTTCAAGAAACGATTTATAAACATCAAGTTTCTCATATTGTGATTTTAGAGATATATAATCTTTGAAATCATTTTTTGATACTGTGTCTAAATATAAATATTGATTTGATAATATTTTTTCAACTTCTTTATCTAATTCCTGCTCTAATAATTTAATATGAGTTTCCATTTCATATATTTTTGGAGAATTAGGATTTGATGATTTTAACGTTTCTAATTCTAATTTTTCATTTAATAAACTTCTTTTTAAAGATGTTATATCTGGGTTTGACGATATTACTAATTCTTTTTTTAATGAATCATCAATATTCACATAATTATTTTCAAACAATTCAATTTTATTTCTTAATTCATATCTTTGATTTTCAATTTCAAATAAATTATTATATATTTCATAATATTTATCTATTAAATTTTTTGGTAATGAACTTGAAAAAACTTTATTTTTTAATTCGAAATCTATTATTTCTTGAGTTTTTTTATTTAATTCTTCTTCTAAAGTTTTTTTAATATTTTCAAGTTTTTGTTTATACGAATTAAAAAATTCTTTTTGTTTATTTACGGTATATTCTATATAATAATCGTATATTCTCTGCACAACTGATGCAGAAAGAGTTGGGTCTGTAGAAGTAAAACTGACATAAATATAATTTGTTGATGGTACTTCTTCAAGAACAATTTGTTTTTTTAGAATATTTATAGCATTTCTTTTTTCGATTTTTGTTTTTAATAATTTTCTTATTATATTTAAATTTTTATTGTAATAATCTACTAAATTTAACTCATCAACTATCTTTTCTATCACTGGTTCAGAAGTTAATCTTATTTTTTCGGTAGCTATTGTATTTATATTATTTCCACCTATTAAAGAATTAATATCAATTAATCCAGATGAAATAAATGAATTTTGTTGTGAATCATTTAATTCAATAAGCATTTTTGAAGTATATTTTTTATCTGCATATTTTATATACAATATTCCTAGTACTATTGTTAATATAAAAGTTATCCAATAATATATTTTCCATCTTTTATACATATTCTTTATTATAGTAACTGTATCCATTTTCGCAACCTCCAGATTGATATATTAAATACGCAATTAATATATAATATATATTTAAAAAAACATATATATTTGTCATAGATTCTAATGTAATTCCAGAAATAACTATATGCGTAGTTATTAGAAACATTAATTTATTAAATATATTATTATATTTCTTTAATATCATTATATAAATATTTAAATATATTAAAAAATATGAAAAAACCCCAATAAGACCGAAATTATTAAATAACATCAAATACTGATTATCCCAAATATTTTGTGAATTTTTAATATTTCCAAATAATGTATTTATAAAAGTATGAAAAGTATCTTCTCCTATATCTTTTTCTATTGCTGGTTTTGCAATATAATGTATTCTAATATAAAATGATCTATCATATTTTAACATTCTTATTATTCCATTTATATCAAATGATTTTAAACCATATTTATAATCCAAAGAATTATAAACTATACTTAAAGTACTTAAAATTAATAATAATACTAATATACTTAATATTATTATTTTCTTATTCTTTGAATATATAAATTCAAAAATATAAAAAACAGAAAAAACTAAAATCATTGCAAGTAAAGAAGTTCGTGAAAAAGTTAATATAAGAGCTCCCAAACCTATTAATAGAAAAAAAATGTTTAAAAATTTTTTTCTATTGTTGATTATGTTCAAATATGAAAAATATATACTAATAGAAGAAAACAATCCAGATAAACTACTACTTACACCTTTTTTAAAAGGTATCACAGCTCTATGAAATTGACCCAAATGACTAATCCCATCATAAAAAATATATATAGCGTATGTTATAAACAGAACATTCAAAATATTAAATAAATTGCTTTCCTCATATTTATTTTTTTGAAAAAAATGGTAAAAAACTGTCAATATTACAAAATATTCTATTTGTTTAAAAAATAATATATACTCTTTCGCTACTAAAACTGCTCCTGCAAATGGGGCAAATGTTATTCTATAGAAAAAAAGAATTATTGGAATTAAAAAATACCAATAACTTTTAAATTCTATTTTCTCTGTTTTAATAAACATTATAAATAAAAATGCAATTATTATCTCAGAAATATAAATTAAATCATCACCAAAAAAAACTACAGGTAACCAAAAAAAACCAAATATCAAAAAATTAAAAACTTTGTTGGAAATTTTATCAACTCCCATTTTAAAAATCCCATCCACCAAATTTTGTTGGTTTGATGAATTCTAAAATTGTCGCTATTACGGGTACATATAAATCTATCATAAGCATTCTAAACTTTTTAAATACTAGAAAAAGAAGTAAAGATACTGATATATATGATAAAAACAGTTTTACATCAAAAAACAATAAGAATAGTGTAAAAAATAATGCCATATACCATCTACTAATTTTATGTAGAAAGAAAAAAGAGAAAGATAAAAAATCTAATTTCAATTCAAAATATTCAAATAATGTTTGTATTCCACCTCTAACTACTCTCATTTTTTTCTTAAAATAAGACCTTGTCGTATAATTTTCTTTTTCTGTTTTACATATTATGCTATCATTTTGAATACTTTTTCCGCCATTTTTTATAACCCACAAGGGTATAAATAAGTCATCCGCAATAATGTGAGAAGGTATTTCAGGAAAATATTCTCTTTTAACAAAAATAAATGTACCACTAGAAACAACACATTTCCCAAATTGACTTTCAAAATTCCTTACATTAAATTCTATATTCCAATATTTTTTCAATCCTGGTAGTTCATCACTTCCAACAATTGCTGTTACCATTTCACTATTACTTAGAACAGCATTTTTTAATGCATTTTTTGATAAAAACAATGTATCTGCATCAGAGACTAATATATAATCTCCGGATGATTTTTGGTATAATTTATTTAAAACACTAGCTTTTCCTGAACGATCAAATTCAAAAACTTTTACATTTTCAACTTTTCTAGCCTTTTCAGCTGTCCTATCTGTTGAACCATCCGAACCTATTAATATCTCTAATTTATCTTTTGGATAATTTTGACTAAGAATATTTTTAATTTTATTTTCAATATTTTTTTCTTCATTATATGCTGGAATTAAAATACTTATTTTAGGAAAATTAGAAATATCTATATTAGAAACATTCATATCAATTTTTTTGCTAAAAACATTATATATTATTGCTATAGCTACAAATAATACATGCATTAATGATATTATTAAAAATAATTGCCACATTTTGATGCCTCCATTATTTAGCGCCTTTCAACCCAAATATTGTTTCTACCGTTTGAATCATTATTTTAAAATCTAATAACCATTTTCTATTTTTTATATAATATAAATCGTATTCTGTTTTTTTTCTATAATCTTCTAATGTAGTTGTATGTTTATAATTAATTTGTGCCCATCCTGTAATTCCAGGCTTTAATTTAAGTCTAAATTCATACATCGGTATGTTTTCTTTAGCTAAAATATGAAAATGTTCCATTTCTGGTCTAGGACCGACAATGCTCATCGTTCCATTTAATACATTAAAAAATTGCAAGACTTCATCAAGCCTTGTTTTTCTTAAAAATTTCCCAAAATATAATGCATGTTTATCTATTTTTTCATTCGGATTCGATAATTTGTCTTCATCTTTTTTATCTTTCAAAGTTCTAAACTTTATTAAAAGGAAAGGTTTCTCATTTTGCCCAATTCTTATCTGCTTAAAAATAACAGGATTTCCATCTTCTAAAAAAATCAGAAAATATGATATAACTATTAATGGTGAAAATAAAATTAAAAGAAATAATGAGAAGATTATATCAACTATTCTTTTAGCAGGCGATTCTTTTATTTCACTAAAAGCTACTTCATAATGGGCTTTAAACTTTTTCGCTACCTGTATTGGAATTCTCCTTAAAAATCTTTCAACTATGACAGGTAAATATTCAACTTTTATACCATTTTCTTTAAATTCATTTATTTCATTTATTACCAATTTTTCTAACTCTGGATCAGCTACCAAAACCCCATCATGTTCTTTAATCAATTTTTTTAATCTAACAGGTGAAGGATTTATATATTCAGCAAATCTTAATTTTCCAAGACTCTTTTTTTCTATTTCATTCATTAAATCTTCCCATTCTTCTTTTCTACCAATTACTATATATTTTTTTGGTTCTATATTTCTTAATAATATATAATAACTAATTTTATGAACAACTGGTAACACTAAAATATTAAATAGAAAATTATCTAAAAAATATGATTTTAAAATAAAATTATCAAAAATTGCTGAAAAAGATAAAACCGCGAGAAAACCTAACATCATTCCAGCAAAAACTCTTATTATTGTATCATTCCAGCTTTCTATGTTTTCAAAATCATATGTTCTAAATGCATATATACCAAGATATATAAATGTCCCAAATATCAATGAAACATATATGTTCCTGGTTATATATGTATTAAAAATTATTAAAATTAGAAAATCAATTAATTTTAGAAAATTTGAATTTATTTTCATTTCATGCCTCCAACACTATTTTATCCCATTCATAATTATAGCACACTTTTGATTTTTTGTTTTTATAATTAAATAAGAATTTGTTAATTTTATTAAAAAAATGCCGGATAACCGGCATTTTTATTTATCATATCCATTTGGATTATTTTTTTGCCAATTCCAGGAATCTCTACACATATCTACTATATTTCTTTCGGCTTTCCACCCCAATTCCTTTAATGCTTTTGTTGGATCTGCATATACTTGATCAACATCGCCAGGTCTTCTATCTACTATTTCATATGGTATTTTTATTCTATTTGCTTCTTCAAATGCCTTTACAACATCTAAAACACTATATCCAACACCTGTTCCAAGATTATATACTTTTACTCCTGTTTCATTCATTATTTTTTCCAATGCTTTTATATGTCCTATTACTAAATCCACTACATGAATATAATCTCTTACACCTGTTCCATCATGTGTGTTATAGTCATTTCCAAATACATATAATTTTTTTCTTTTTCCAACTGCTACTTGAGTTATATATGGCATTAAATTATTTGGAATACCATTTGGATCTTCACCTATTCTACCAGATTCGTGTGCTCCTATTGGATTGAAATATCTGAGTAATGCAATAGACCATCCATTATCAGATACATATAAATCTTTTAATATGTATTCAATAAATAATTTTGTTCTACCATATGGGTTAGTAGCTGATAATGGTGCATCTTCTGTTATTGGTACTTTTTCTGGATTACCATATACTGTAGCAGATGAACTGAACACTATTTTTTTTACATTTTTCTCTTGCATTATTTCTAATAGATTCAATGTACCTGTTATGTTGTTATGATAATATTTTAAAGGAATTGAAACGGATTCTCCTACTGCTTTTAAACCAGCAAAATGTATTACTGCATCTATTTTGTTTTCTTCAAATATCTTTTTTAATCCTTTTTTATCCAATAAATCTAATTCATAAAATTTAAAGTCTTTTCCTGTTAATTCTTTTATTCTTTTTAATACTTCTGGCTTACTATTTGAAAAATTATCTAAAACCACAATTTCATATCCAGCATTTAAAAATTCCACACATGCATGAGAACCAATGTATCCTGCTCCACCTGTTATTAATATTGCCATAATTTCACCCCCGATATTTTTTCTCCATTTATTATAACATATTTTTACCTATACAAGTTTAGCGCTTAATTCTATAAATATAGTAAAAGTAGAAAGATGATTACAAAAACAAGCTTTTAAGCTTAGTCAATTTCCCTATCTTCTCGAAAATTTTTTATTCTAACTAAATAATATTTTATAATATTTATTAATTAATTTTTATTATACACAGTATACATTTAAGAAAAATTTGATATAATAATAAAAAACGTTAGGAGGTAGCTGGATGGAAGATTTTGAAAATGAGTTGACATTATCAGATATATTTAGAATATTTAAAAGAAGAAAGGTTACTTTTTTTGTTATTTTATTTTTAACTGTTTTAATTACAGGGTTATATCTTTATTTTGCTAAAGATATATATGAAGCAAAGATGGTGATTGAAACAAAAAATACTTCAAAGACTTCTTCTTTGCTTGCTCAATATGGAAGCCTGGCTTCTATGGTGGGAATTAGTTTGCCATCTGGAGGCAATTCTATTAGCACTGTTATTGAAAAGATGAAATCAGATCAGATTTTGTTAAATGTTGTGGAAGATAATAAGTTATTGGACTATTATCGAAAAAATTCAAAGCCTTCTTTTATTAGTAAAATTTTGAAAAGAGAAAAAAGTGAAATAAATAAATACGATATTGTTGAAAGTATTAAAGAAAATCTTGATATTCAACCACAAAAAGATACATCATTAATTAAGATTTCTTATAAATCAGCTGATCCAACATTAGCTGCTTCTATTGTACAATCTGTTTATGATGAATATATTAAGTACGAAAAAAACGTTGCTTTATCTGATATTAACTTTTATTTAAGCAAGTTGAAGGATATGTTTAGGGATGTTTCTGATAAGTATTTAAATGTACAAAAGAAAATTTTGGATTTCCAGGTTAATAATAAAATTTTTGATCAGAATTCTTTAGAGCCTTATGTTTCGCAATATTCTAAATTATATTTTGATTTAATTGATATAGACAGTAAAAAGACAGAATTAGAGACAAAAATAAAATCTGTTGAGGATAATCTTGTAAATCTGAATCCAGATTTAAAGAAATTCTTTTTGGAAAACAATGATTCCATTAAACCTTTAAAAGATCAATTGGTTAATTTAAAAATAGAATATGAAACATTGAAATTAAATTCTTCTCAAAACCCTAAATTAATTGAATTGGAAGCAAAAATTCAGGTGTTAGAGGATAATCTAAAAAAACAAATTAATGATATTTTAAGTAATAACCTTAAATATCTTGCTACAACTGATATTGATACTTATAAGCAGTATGTTGCGGATAAAACACAACTTGAATTGCTGGATGTTATTAAATCATCTACAGTTTCTTTAATGCAGAAAATAGATTCTGATATTAAAGAAAAATCTCCATTATTATATGAATATTTTTTATTAAAAAAGGATTCTGCTATTTTACAAACAAAATATGAAACGTTAAAATCTTCTATAGAAACCCAGGAATTGCAATCTAACTTTTATCAACCATCACTCAGGATTGTTGATAATGTATATATTCCATACAAGCCTGTTGCGCCAAATAAAAAATTAACATTAGCTATAGGTGGAGTATTAGGAATATTTCTTGCTATACTTGGTATTTTTATTAAAGAATATCAAGATAAAAAGGTGAAAGATGTTTATGAGTTTTCAAATAGATATAAAACACCAGAATTTGTGATGTATAATGGAAATATAGAAAGAGAAATAAAAAGGATTGTTAATTTTATTTATGTTAATGGTTTAAAAAATATTGGAATTACAAGAATTGGCGAATTTGAATATAAAACAATTGCTTATGAGATAAAAGAGAAATTAAACGAGTTGAACATTTTATCCAATGGAGAAAATAGAGATGTTTCTATACATGAGGAATTTGTTGATAATGTCATTATGCTGGTAAAGGATGATGAAAGTGTTAAAAATAGCAATTCAAATGATTTTTCTATAAGGCTTTTACCGGAATTAACCGATCCAGACTTTATTTTATATGAAAAATCTTTTGATAAAATGATTATTTTAATTAAAGAGGGAATTACAGAATTAGAAGTTGTTGATAGGTATAAAAATTTAATTTTAAATAATTGGGTTATATATATTGAAAAATAAATAAAATTTTAGCACCTTCGGGTGCTTTTTTATTTATTTTATGATATAATATTATTGTTTTATCTAAAATTTAACAAAAGGGGGTATGGGGATGGCTTTGAAGAATAAAGCTGGTTTTTCTTTGTATGAGGTGTTGATTGTTCTGGCAGTTATTGCTATTTTGGGGACTTTTGCTGTGCCAATGGTGAATAATGTTATTTTAAAGGCGAAGATGACGAAGATTATAAACGATATGAAGGTTTTGGAAAATTCTATTATTCAGTACTATTATGATGAAGATACTATTCCTGCGGATATTAGTGCTTTAATTGCTAATAATTATTTAGAAAATGCTGTTGATAATATAAATTTTAGTACAAATTCTAATGTTGTTTATGTTTATTATAATAGCGAAGTTGAAAAGGCTGATGATTTAGAAAATTTAGACACTACATTAAAATGGAGTTCTTCTAATACAGATTTTTCTACACTTGCTGATGTACCATCTGATACAGAAAAATATCCGGTTTTAAAAGTTATATTTTAATAGTAGTTATAATTATTACGTAAAAAATAAAATATTCAAAATAATATTCGTTCATCCGGTGAAAATTCTGAATCCTCGAGAATTCTCATTCTCGCAGGTCGTATCAGACTCACATCCGTGTTCGGCTTCACTCAATTTTGCATCCGTGCAAAATTGACCTGCTCCATTTGAATTTTCTCGGGAATTTTCAAGGATTCTCTCATATTATTTTTTCATATTTTATTTTGTTTATAATCTAAAATTGTCCGGCTTAACCGGACAATTTATTTTTTATAAGCACTACCACGAGCTACTATTTCCAATATTAATATTATCAACTCATTTTCTTCTAGTTTAAAAATAATTCTATAATTACCAACTCTTAACCTTAATAATCCAAAATATTTTCCTTTTAATATTTTAACATCAGGTTCTGAAACGTTTTTCCCATCATAATAATCTATAAGATTAATTAGTGCTTTATTTATTCTATCTTTTGTTGCTTTATCAAGTTTGTTCATCGATTTCTTTGCTTTTTTAGTTAATTTAACGATGTAACTCATATTCATCTACAACCTCTAAATCTTTTTCTGTTAAACTATCAAGAATTCTGGTTAATTCCTCATTTTCTTTATCATCACAATACGATGCATTAGTCATTATTTTAAAATATGTTTTATTATATTTTTTTGAATTTAAAAGTTGGTTTATTGCTTCTCTTAATATTTCGCTAATGCTTTTATTCTGTATTCTTTTTAACTCTTTTAAGATTTTCCATGTTTCTGGATCGATCATTATATTATGTCTTTCCAATTTAGACATTTTTCCACCACCTTTACACCTCATGTGTATATACACATTTATTATAATCTTTTCCGTTTAAATACTGGTTAATATTTTGTTAAGTTTACTCGCTAAAATCTATTAGCTCATCGGCTTCTAATGCTACTGAGGTTGCTTCGTGATAGTATATTTGTGTGGTTGATATGTTTTTATGACCTGCTATTTGTTTTGCTGCTTCTATTCCATGATTTAATGCTATTTTTGTAATCACAGTATGCCTGAATGAATGTGCTGAAAGTTTTTTATCGCCTCTAAATTCTTTTAACCCCAATTCATTGAAATATTTATCTATTATCATCTGAACTGCTCTTTCTGTTAATGCTTTGCCATATGAATTTGGTGATAGTGAAATAAACAGCGGATCATTTGATTTGTATTTTTGAATTTTTCTTCTTTCTTTTAAAAATTCATTTATAGATTCATACACTTCTTTATGTAAAGCTATTACCGAGTCTTTACCAACATGTCCTTTTGATTTGTAATGAAGTAATATTTTATTATTTCTTTTCATTATGTCTTTTATTTTTATGTTTATAAGAGAATATATTCTTATTCCTGTATATGCCAATGTTTTTATCATTGCCATATCTCTTTTTCCTGCTAATGTTGATGTGTCTATTATTTTAAATATCTCTCTTATTTCTTCGTCAGTTAATATATCTTTTCTATGGCCAAATGGTCTTTTTGCGCCTTTTACATTTTTAGCTATATTTTTATATAATCCTTTATCTTCCAGGAAAGCAAAAAAACGCCTTATACCAGAAAGATACAGATTTACTGTATATGGACTTTTGTCTTTTAATAGATATGTTTTCCACATTTTTACTGTTTTGGGTGTGGGTTTTGATATGTTGTGCTTTCTCAAATAATTGAGAAAGTATTTTATGGATTTTGTATATTGCTTTTTAGTCGCTGAAGTTACATCATCCAGCTCTTCGAGAAATTCTATTAATATTTCATCGAATTTGTTTATTTCTTTCCTTTCTATTTCCACGGCCAAAACCTCTTTTTAGTGGGATGCAATTTTTTTAGATTTTTTATTCCTTCTAATACCATGCAATTTACCGTATCTTTTTCAAAATTGCCATGTTCATCCATTTTTCCTGCTTTTTTATTCATAGTTATTTCTATTGCTTCATCTACATTTTTTACTGTATATATATGAAATTTTCCGTCTTTTATTGCATTTTCTATTTCATGGTTTAATACTAGATTTTTTATATTTTGATAGGGAATTATTACTCCTTGCTCTCCTGTTAATCCTTGTAATTTACATACATTATAGAAACCTTCTACCTTTTCTATTATTCCACCTACTGGTTGTATATTCCCATGCTGATCGATGGAACCTGTTACTGCTATATTTTGCTTTATTGGAATATTTGATATCGCTGATATTAAAGCCAATACTTCTGCTAATGATGCACTATCTCCTTCAAGCATAGAATACACCTGTTCGAAACTTATTGAAGCCGAGAATACCATATGTTCATCAAGATGATATTTGGAATAGAAATAATTTTCTATAATATATGTGGATTTTCTATGTATTTTACCGCTTAAGTCTGCATCTCTTTGAATATCAAGCAACCCCGCCTGTTTTGCAGAGAATACTTTTGCTGTAATTTTTACAGGAACTCCAAAGGAATATGAGTCTATTTCCATAACTGTTAATCCATTAATTTGTCCTATTTTTTCTCCTTTTGTTTCTAATATCAATTGACCATCTTTTATTGATTCCATTATTTTATCCCTATATAATGAGAACATATTTTCATGTTTTTGAATTGCTTCTTTTACAGCATTGCCATCTACATAAGGAATTGTATCGCTATATCTATCTGAAATATAATTAGCTTCTAAAATTATATTTTTTAATATACCAAATCTTGCTGATAATTTATCATTTTTTCCGTTTAACCTGCAGGAATATTTTATTAATTCTTCTACCGCTTTTTTTGTAAAATCTTTCAGATCATTTTCTTTTATTATATTTTTTACAAACATTGAAAAGTATTCCGCATTTTTTTTGCTTAATTCTATTTCTGTATCAAACGGAACTTTTATGTTGAATAGTTTTTTGAAATCTGGATCATATGCATATAATATTTCATACATCCATTCTTCACCAATCATTATTACTTTTACATTTAAGGGGATTGGATCTGGTTCTAATGTGTGAACCACGCTTAATCCCATTTTTCCTTCGAGGTTTTCTATTTTTATTTCTTTATTCATTAGTGCATTTTTTAATGCTTCCCAAACATATGGATTTTTCATTACTTTTTCTGCATCAAGTATTAAATATCCACCATTTGCTTTATGCAATAACCCTGGTTTTATCATTGTAAAATCGGTTTTTAATATACCCATTTGTGATATATATTCTATTTTTCCAATGAGGTTTGAATATGTGGGATCTGTAGCTTCTATAACAGGTGCTCCACTAATAGAAGAATTATCCACGATAATATTTATGGAATATTTTTTCTTATAGTATTTTATTAAGTTTTCATCTGAGAGTATTTCAGGAAATTTTTCTGAAATATCATTTTTTATTTCATTGAGATATTCAACAACATCTGAATTGTCGTTATATTCTTTTATGAGATTTTCAAATATGCTGGAAATAGTAAATAACGCCCAATATTTTTCTAAATTTCTTAATTGCTCTCTGTAGTTTTTGTCTATTTCTGTGATTTTTACCATTGTTTTTTCCATTAATTGCCTGATTTGAGGTGTTTTTTCTTCGTATTTATTTCTCACATCTTCTGGCAATTGGTCATATTCTTCGTCTGTTAATTCTTTTCCTTCGTACACAGGGATTGTTACTGCTCCATCTGATGTAAATTGCAATTTAAAATTTAATTTTTCTACCTGTTTTTTCAATTCTTCCCATATTTTTTTTCTTTCACTTAAATATTCCTGTTCAAGTTTTGTTCTTTTTTGTGAGAAATCCTCACTTTCAATACCCTTTTTTATAGCATTAAATGCCATTTCTACTGTTTCTTCCAGTTCTTTTTTGAATTTTATTGCTGTTCCAGGTTTTAATGATATTGCTTTTGGTTTCATTGAGTCTTTGAAGTTATATACATATATGTAATCATTTGGTGTTTTTTTATTCGTAGAATATCTGGATAATATGTTTTTTGCAAAGGTTCTTCTTCCTGTATTCACAGGGCCCGCAATAAAAATATTGTGTGTTTTTTGTTCTATTTCTAAACCCATTAATATTGATTCATATGCACGTTTTTGTCCAAAATATTCTGTCATCGCATCGATATTTTCTGTGTTTTCAAAATCCAACTCTGGAATTTTCACTTTGAAATCTTCCCATTTTAA
This sequence comes from Marinitoga aeolica, assembly GCF_029910535.1. Lineage (NCBI taxonomy): Bacteria > Thermotogati > Thermotogota > Thermotogae > Petrotogales > Petrotogaceae > Marinitoga > Marinitoga aeolica. The sequence continues at coordinate 1,187,009 of NZ_CP069362.1, read as the reverse complement.
TTCCATTTTATTTCCCCTCCTCCGTTAAGATTATAGCATTTTTACCATAAAAATCCCAATAACCATAATGGTACCTTATTTTTTAAAGGCATATCAATATCATCACGAATAACAAAATCTGATTTTTTAATTTTTTTATTTTTCCCACCTACTTCGATTTTTATATCATTCCAAATAAAATCTCCTTCTTTTTCATTTTTTGATGCGAATATCTTTCCTTTTTCTTTTAACGTAAATACTGTAAATGCCTCTCTAAAATTCTCAATTTCTCCATTATATATATAGTAATATGCGGGATCAGCAAGAAATATTTTCTCACCTTTTGAATTTATGCTAAAATCTTTTTCTTTTAATATTATATTTATTAATTCTGCTTCTTCCATCACTTTTAATAATTCATATAATTTATTTTTGCTCAACCCCCACTCTTTACACATTCGTTCAACGTTAATCGTTGGAATTCTTGAATATATCAAATAACCTATTACAGCTTTCATTAATTTTAGATGATTTTCTTTTATGCTGTTCAAAAAAAATGGTATATCGCTATATAATGTTTTTTCAAGAATATTTTCCATTTTTTCAGAAAAATTTCCTTCAAGGAAGAATGGTCTTGTTCCTGCTGATGCATATTCTTTAAATAACTTTAAAATATCAATATTTTTTATTTGTGACATAAATTTCTCCTTATCAAAATTGAAAGGAGAATTTATGGTTTGAACTTCTATATTTTTTGACAAATATATATATTCTCTAAAAGATAATAAAGGCATTCTAATTTTTATAAACCTTCTTGAAAGATCCGATATTCCTGTTCTTAATATTATACTGCTACTATCACTTATCCATATCTTTTTATCTGGATATGAATCATATAACGCCTTAATATGTATGCTCCATTTATTCAAGTAATGCACTTCATCTATTATTATTCCATCATATCCTTCTAAAAAAACTTTTTCACCAATTTCATATAATGGAAATGTTGAAATTAATGGATCGTCTCCAGAGATATAAAAATAATTATTTTCTTTTGCTTTCATCAATAAATATGTTGTTTTACCTACTCCTCGAGGTCCATATAACAATATTCCTCTATTATCATATTTATCAATATTTTTAAAATACAACCTCTTTTTTGCAGGTAATGCGTTTAGCAATCGTGCTTTTTTTAACTCCATTCTTTCAATAATTTCATTTAAATCCATTTTTTCACCTCCGTTCTATATCAATACTAATTATACAATAATTCGTTCTAAATTAAAACGAATTTTATGTGATATAGAAAAAATCGTTCTATAATGATACTATTTTTCATTAAAATCGTTCTATTATAGAACTATTATAGCAACAATATCATCATTATATTTTTGATTGGCTATCAAAAAGTATAAAAGAAACGAAGACTTAAAGATATGCAATCGAGCTGTCTGAGTAATTTTAACTTTTTGAATAGCCTATTTTTAGAATTTTCTTATCTCCATTTTAAAAAATAAAATTATTATGGTAAAATATATATAAATTGTTTTAAATAGGTGATATTATGAAACTTTTTTATTTTGAAGGTAAAGATTTTAATTTAAAAATAAAAGGTTATGTTCTTGGAAGAAATGATATAGATGCATTAAAAAATATTGATGATAATATAGAAATAGAAAATTTTAAATATGTTAAAAAAATTAGATTTAAAAAATTAAATATAAAGGAACATGTGAAATTTATAAGAATGCTAAAGGCATTTATATCTTCTGGATTAAATTTTTACGAAGCCATTTTATATATCAGGGAAAACCAGGAGATTTCAGAAAGAATAAAAATTGCTCTTGATCTATTGATTAATAATATAAAAATTGGAATACCATATAAAAAGGCTATGGATATGAACACTTTTTTTGATTATGAATTTAGAAAATCTCTATCGAGAGTTTCTGATAATAATGAACTGCTAAAAATCATTTATCGTTTGGAAAATATTTATGAAAATAGATTAAAGAATGCTCAGGATATTAAAAATATAATGGCTTATCCAATTTTACTATTTTCTGCACTAATATCACTTCTTTTATTTTTACAGTTTATAATTGTTCCAATATTCAGAGATAATTTTCATACAAATTTCAATTTTATAATTTCATGGATTTTAGTGGGAATTATACTTTTTATTATCACAACAGTTATTATTCTTTTCAAGAATAAAAAACGATTTGATAATATTATTTATAATTTGCCGTTTATCAATAAAATTTATAAAAAATATGCTTTATTAGAATTTGTTGAAACCACATCTGTTTTTATAGAAAGTGGGGATACTACATATGAGGCATTTGAGAAAAGTTCTGAGATTATTTCCTCAAAAAGACTAAAGGAAGAAATTATCAATATTTTAAGTCTTATCGAAGAAGGAAATAATATTATAGATGTTTTGAAAAAAACTGATTTAAATGAATTAGTTTTTAGCATTTCATTATCAAAGGATTTGAGTAGTTTAAAACAACCGTTGGATATACTGGAAGCACAGTTGAATTTTGAATTAAATCAAATTATACAGAAAACTAAAAAACTTCTGGAACCCGTACTTATAATGATTATATCTATAATTATATTTGAGGTTGCTTATGGTTTTTATGGGGGTATATTCAATACTATAAATTCACTGGGGCTATGAAAAAGAAAAATGGATTTGTGTTATATGAATTGATGATTATGTTACTTATTGAAAGTCTTCTTTTTATAAGCTTTTCTTTTATTATAAAAACCTCTTTTTTTGATGATTTAAAAAAGAGGATTGATTTTATTGAAATGATGAATTATTTTCTTCAGATAAAATATCATTCTATTGATTTTAATGATCAGAGTACAAAAATCGTAATTTCTTCCCATAGCTATTTTGATGGAATTATATATAAGGAAATTCCATATAAAACTTCTGATTATGCAAAAATTTTTAATTTTTATAATTTAATCTTAAAAAGCCCTGGCAATACTTTAAGAATAGACGATGCCAATCTTGTTATTTTACCTATTACATCGTCATTTAGATGGAGTGGTATAGAATGGTAATAAATTTTTATTTTAATAATAGATTTTTATATAGATTTAAAAGAAAAGGGTTTAATTCGAAAAAAATAAATATTGTTGATTATTATGGTATTATAAAAAAATTTTCTGATAAAACAGAAAGGAATAAATTCATTATTAAAAACTCTAAAAATTATAATATTTCTACCCAGAAAATAAAATATATTGTTTTGAAAGACAATACATATTATATGTATATTACCAGTAATATCAAAAAGTTCCGAAATTCTATTTTTTTTGATTATACTATTCCTCTTAATTATATGCTGTGGTATTTTCTGGAAAAAAACAATTATGAAAGCGAATATATTTCTTTTATCGGTGAATCTTATAACATAATTTATCAGAAAATAGATAATGAATATTTATATGGTGTATATTCAGATGAAAAAATGGGGGAAGAAATACAGCTTGATAATAAATTATTAATAAATATTATAAATGAAATAAAAGGGGATTTTCTAAATGCTGTTTATGTTTAGATCAAGAATACGATTTTTTCTTAATATTTTTTCATGGATTTTTTTGACTATATCACTAACAGTATTATTATTTTCATATATAAATTTTCAAAACAAAAAACATATGAGTAAAATTGCGCAGATTAAAAGAAATGAAAATATTATGAGTGAGTATAACTTAAAAATCAACAGCACAAAAAAAGCAAATAGCAAATTATATGATTTTCTTAATTTTTTGGAACAGATAAAAACAAAGGTTATTGTTCAGGATATTGATTATACACCAGAAAGCCTTGATGCTACTATTTTAATAGAAGTAATAGACGGAATGAAAATCATTTCTCCATATCAAATAAAAGAAAATGGAACACTTGATTTAATGTATGAAGAATATAAAATCCTGGAGTTGAAAAAATGATATATAGATTTTTGATTTCAATTATGGCAATTATTTTTTCTATTTTTTTGATTAATTCAATTCCAGAAGATAATTCTAACAAAATTATTATACCAAAATATACTATTTCTGATGTTAATAATAATTATGTTAATACAGCAATTTCTGCTAAAGAATTAAATGAAATATTATCCAAATTAAAAAGTGAAAAAGGGGTTTTAATAGAACATTTTAAATTAAAATCAAATTATGATTTTTTCTCAAATAAAAGCTATTCTTTATATATAAAAAGGGCGATTCCAGAAAATACAAAATTAAGTAAAAATTATAAAAAATATGATTATAAAATATTTGGTTTTTTAAATATTGATATGAATAAATTGTGGGAAAATACGTTAAATATGCATAATCCTGAATTTTTTGAATTTTCTGGTGTAATTATGAAAAACAGTCAAAAAAAAGCTTATATATATTTTAATGGGTTGTTGAAAGAAGTTAGCGAAGGTCAAAAAATAGGGGATTATAATGTTTTAAAGATTTTTAATGATGGTATTTTATTATATAACGAATATGAAAAGAGATTTGAGGTGCTTAGATGAAAAAATCGTTTGTTGTATTTTTTATATTACTTTCATCATTATTTTTTGCCTATGATATAAAAATCGATTATCTTAATAATAACAATATTATTGAAATTACAGGAGTTGCCACAGATATTACTATTTTTAAAAACAATACAAAAACAAATTATAAAATAAAATTCAATGATGTTCAATTTGAAAAGAAAACTTATATTTTGCCTCGCGGCCCTATTAAAAAAATAAATCTATATGATAATATCATAGAAATTATAATGATTTTCCCGGGAGATATTGTAATAAATAAAAATAATAAAGTTATTATTTCCGCAAAAGGGAAAAAAGCATTAAACAATGAAACATTTAAATTTAAAAATATAAAAATAAAGGATTTGCTCAATCTTTTGTTAAAAGAACTGGGATTTAATCAATATTATTTGACAGATATTCCTGATAAAACAATTTCATTAGATTTAAAGAACTTTTACCCTGAGGATTTATTCAGGATAATACTTGATTCCACAGGTATTTATTATAATTATATCAGCACTAAAGATATTTATATTTCTAAAAGTCCTTTATATAATGCCAGTTATCCTATAATAAGCTCAAAAAAACCTTTAAATATCAATGATGATGAAATTTATATTTCTTTGCAAACCAATATATCTAATTTTAATAATCTACTTAGTCTTATAGGTTTGAAATATGTAAAAATAAGTGACACTTTATATGTAATTAAGGGTTCAGAGGATAAAATCGATCTTGTAAAGAAAATTATTAATACAATACCTGTGCAACCCAAAAAACAGGATAAAAATATCATTAAAGATTCTCAAAAAATTATTAAAAATAAGATACATAAAATTTTTGAATATAATTTACCGCAAAAAGATATTATAAATGTGTTTAATATTGAATATTCAGAAATTACGAATAATTTAATATTACTTACTGGTTTTGAGGAAGATATTACACTTTTCGAAGAATTTTATAATAAGGCATATGAGACATTTCAGAAATTAAAAGCAAATGAAAAAAGCACTAAATCAACAATTAAAACAATAGAAGAAAAAAGCAAACCAATAATTACAGAAGAACCTACATATACTATAATAACGTCAAAATATTCGCTGAAAAATATGGATAGATTTTTTAATGTCAATATTTTAAATGTTGATAAGGATATATATTTTATAAGTGGTTTAAAGAAAAATATAAGCCAGTTAAAATCATTAAATGAGCAGTTGAATAAATTTTTAATCCCTACAGAGGAACCAACTTCTATTGATATAGAAAATGATTCTACAATTACAGTAATAAACACAGATATACCACTAGAAAATTTAGCCGATACTTTTGATTTAAAGATTAAAAAGGTATATGACACTATATATATTGTTAAAGGAAAAAATGTTAATGAGTTAAGTAATCTTATATCAAAAATACATCAAATAAAAGAAATGAAAATTAATAAAAATTATAACGTCAAAAATTTAAAAAATGAAGAAAAAATCGAAATAATACATTCTAACCTTGATTTATTACCATTTAATAAAATTTTTAAAGATTCTATAATCCAAAAGATAGATAAAAATTATATAATAAAAGGTACAGAAAATGTTATAAATACAATAAAAGATTTTAACGAAAAATATGATGTTAAGGTAACAAATGAACCCACTCCAATTATATTGCCTAAAAAAGATTATTATTTTACTGTCAAAAATGAAGAATATGCATATTTTTCTATTATTTTAAAAAATTTAAATATTGATTATGATAATATATATGAAAATGATTCTGGAAAAATAGTGAAAATACATGTTTATGAAAGTGAATATATGAAGTTAAAAGAATTATTATCTCTTAAAAACGATTTGAAAGAAAACGTTCAGAAAAATAAAAATACTGAAAGTTTGACATTATATTCATTGGTAGAACAATATGCTAAAAATAATAATTATGCATTGATAAATGATGAAAAACTTAAAAATATAACTATATATAATCCGAAAGATTTTAATGATATCGAACTTTTATTAACAAAAAACGATTATTATCTTGAGAAAGAAAAAAATGTTATAATTGTAAAGAAAAGAATTCCAAAGATAATATCTATAGAAATTGCTATAGTGGATTCTTCTATTTTAGAAGAAACTATACAAAAAATAGAAGCGAAAATATCTTCAAAGAGCATTATAGATTCAATAAATCAGGGAATAATTAATCCGCAATTATATAAAGAAATACTTGATACTGCATTTAATGTTAATGATATCAATTCAAGATCAAATGCAAAACTGGTATCAAAACCACGAATTATATTGAAATCAGGAACTAAATCGACATTTAAATCTGTATATAGAGTTCCTGTTGTTCAAGAAAATTCTATTAAATATATTGAAAGTGGTTTAACACTGGAGATAGAAGCAAATTATGTAGAAAATATGGACTTAATTGATCTGGATATAGATTTAAAGGTTGGAGAACCAGAGAAATCTACTGTTTCAAATTATAATGCAGAAAATTCGAGAGAAATAAATACTAAAATGATTTTAAAAAATAATTTTGTAAGTATTTTAGGCGGATTAAAAATAATAAAGGAAGAAAATTTAAATTCTGGGGTTCCATTTTTAAAGGATTTACCTATTGTTGGTTTTCTATTTAAAAGTAATGAAAAAAGAAATCGAGAATATGATTTGAACTTATTTATCTGGCCCAAATTAGTTAATTATGGGGGCGATTAAAATGATTAGATACCCTGTGGTTGCAGGGACTTTTTATCCTGAAAAAATAAGTGAGTTAAATGATTTAATGGAAGAGTTTTTTGGAGAATTACCGGATATTCCAAAAAATTATATAAAACCTACAGGATTAATTTCACCACATGCTGGTTTTGTATATTCTGGAAAAACAGCTTCATATGGATATTATGAAATCTTCAAAAAAGGTAAAATAAAATCTGTTATAATTATTGGACCTAATCATACAGGTATAGGTCCAAATATTTCTGTGTTTCCAGAAGGATCATGGCTCACTCCTTATGGAGAAATAGAAATAGATGAAAAGGCAAAATTATTATTATCTAAATTACAGATAAAAGGTGATTATTCCGCACATCATTATGAACATTCTATTGAAGTTCAGTTACCATTTTTACAATATTTATATGGAAATACGTTTAAGATAATTCCTATAATACTGGGAGATCAGAGTTTAAAAACGTCAAAAATGCTGGCTCAGGTTTTAAAAGAAATTATAGATGATGGAACATTAATAATTGCTTCGAGTGACTTAAACCATTATGAAAGTCATGAATTAACGATAAAAAAAGGCAAAATTATTATAAAAGATCTGAAAAAATTAGATCCCGAACTATTATATGAAGATATAAAAGAATATAGTATTTCTGCATGTGGATATGGGTGTATAAATACGTTATTATATATGGGGTTTGATAAGGTAAGAATTTTATATCACACGACTAGCGCTGAAACATTTGGCGATTATAACAGAACTGTTGGATATTTATCAGCTATATTAGAAAAATAATTCTGGAGGTGTTATTATGATAGTTGAAACAGAACTTGGAACGGTTACTATAAAACCTGAAGTTTTTAATGAAATTGTATATAGAGCGGCATTAGAATCATATGGTACTGTGGATATCGGAAAAGGTGGATTTTTAAACAAATTAACTTCTATGCTTCAAAAACCACAAGAAAAAGGTGTTGAAGTAATTGAAGAAAATAACAGAGTAACTATAAATCTATATATCTATATGGAATACGGTTTACCTTTAAAAAGAGTTGCTGCCAATGCTCAGGAAAATGTCTATCACAGGATAAAAGAGGCCTTGGGGGATGTCGACGTAATTGTAAATGTAAAAGTCGTTGGAATAAAATCATAAAGAGGTGACTGTAATGACTGAATTAAAGGCAAGAGACTTTTATGTGGCATTCAAAAAGGCTGCTGAAACATTATTGGTAAATAAAGATGAGATAAATGCATTAAATGTTTTCCCTGTACCTGATGGCGATACCGGTTCAAATATGACTTCTGGAATGCTGGAAGCATGTGAATGGCTTGACAGGGTTAAAAATAAAGATAAGATAAAAGATATCATGAAAAATATGCGCGACGGTTTATTAATGGGGGCAAGGGGTAATTCTGGTGTTATTTTATCCCAGATTTTTAGAGGTTTTACTGAAGTATTAGAAAATAAAGAATCAGTAACAACAAAGGATTTTATCGAAGCTTTAAAAAACGCAAAAGAAGTAGCTTATCATGCTGTTATAAAGCCTGTTGAAGGTACAATGCTTACATTGATAAGAAAATTAGCCGAGAGGGCCGAAAATGAACTGTCAAATATAGATGATTTTGAAGAGTTTATGGATAAATTATATGAAATATCAGAAGAAATTGTAGAAGAAACACCTAAATATTTAAAAAAGCTGAGAGATGCTAATGTAGTAGATGCTGGTGCTAAAGGAGTTAGTTATATTGTTAAAGGTTTTAGAGATGCCATTAAAGGTGATACTGAGGTTAATCTTAAAGAGATTGAATCAGCATCTGCTGAAGAAATAAAAGAGATTGCATATGAAGAAATAAAATTTCAATATTGTACAGAATGTGTATTAAAATTACATGACCCTGAAATATCTAAAGAAAATATAGACAAAATTAGAGCATTTCTGGAAGAACTTGGTGATTCTATTGTATTGGTTCATCAGGGTGAATTTTTAAAAACACATGTTCATACAAATAGACCTGGTAAGGTTTTTGAAGAATTTCTTGAATATGGGGAATTATATAAGGTTAAAGTTGATAATATGAAGGTTCAACATGAACATGTAGTTGAATCAACAATTGAAAATTCTGCTAAAAATAATGAAGAAGAAGTAGAATTTGAATCTAATAATGAAAATTGGGGAATTGTTACAGTTTCTCCTGGAGAAGGATTAACGAAAATATTCAAGAGTCTTGGTGTGGATGCTGTTATATTCGGCGGACAGACAATGAATCCAAGCGTTAAGGATTTTATGGATGCTATAGAAAAATTACCTCAAAAGAAAATTTTGATTTTACCAAATAATCCAAATATTATTTTAACTGCAGAAAAAGTAGCTGATATGATTGAAGATAGGGAAATACTGGTAATAAAAACAAAATATATTCAGGAAGGCGTTGCTGCATTATTGGCCTTTGATGATAATATGGATTATGATGAATTAAAGGAATCAATAGAATCTGAAATATCTGGTGTTGTTCCTATTCAGGTTACATATGCTATAAGAGATTCTGAAATTGCTGGAGAAAAAATTAAAAAAGATGAATATCTTGTATTTGTTGGAAAGGAATTAAAAGCTCATAGTTTTGATTTAAATGAAGCTGTATTAAAAGTATTAAAAGATCAGATTAATGATGGATATGAAATAATGACTATTTTCTATGGTCAGGATATAGAATTAAAAACTGCAGAATTAATAGCTAATGAGTTAATGGAAGAATTTCCTGATCTTGAAGTGGAGATCCATAATGGTGGGCAACCACATTATCCACTGTTAATTTCATTGGAATAGGGAGGAATTGACTTGTATATACAGGATTTAATATTAAAATTAGATAGTTTCTGGTCCGAGCGTGGTTGTGTTATTGATCAACCATATGATATGGAAATGGGTGCGGGAACATACCACCCTTCTACTTTTTTCAGAACATTGGGAGAAGACCCTTTTTACGTTGCATTTGTTCAACCAAGTAGAAGACCTACAGATGGTAGGTATGGTGAAAACCCAAATAGAATGCAGAGATTTCATCAATATCAGGTTATATTAAAACCATCTCCAAAAGACTCCCAGGAATTATATCTGGAATCATTAAAAGCAATAGGTATAGATCCCCTTGAACATGATATAAGATTTGTAGAAGATAACTGGGAATCACCAACATTAGGAGCATGGGGAATTGGTTGGGAAGTATGGCTTGATGGTATGGAAATTACTCAATTCACATATTTTCAACAAATGGGTGGTATTCCATTAAAGCCAATTTCTCTTGAAATTACTTATGGTATAGAAAGACTGGCTATGTATTTACAGGGAAAAGATAATGTATATGAAACTATGTGGAATAAATACGTTCCATATGGAAAATTGTTTAAAGAAAATGAAAGGCAATTTTCAATTTTTAATTTTGAAAAGGCGAATGTAGAAACATTATATGGATTATTTGAAACTTATAAAAAGGAATTTGAAGCTTTAATAGAACAAAAATTATATTTACCAGCATATGATTATCTTGTAAAAGCTGCTCATTCATTTAACTTATTAGACGCAAGAAATGCTATCAGTGTAAATGAAAGACAAAAGTATATTTTGATAATAAGAGATATGGCAAGAAAGACTGCCCGCACATATCTGGATGCGATTGGGGGCGAAGAGAATGATTAAATCATTACTTGAAATAGGTGTTGAAGAATTACCTTCAAGTGAATACGATAATATAATTAAACAATTATATACATATGCAGAAGAAGAACTAAAGAATAGAAATATCTCTTATTCTAAACTGCAGGTGTTTATTGCACCAAGAAGATTTGGAATATTATTAGAAGGATTACCTGAAAAAGAACCTGATAGAATAATTGAAAGAAAAGGACCTGCCAAAAAGGTTGCTTTTGATGAAGAAGGAAATCCAGCAAAACCGTATCAGGGATTTTTAAGATCATTACAGAATGAAAATTATGAAATAGAGGAAAGAGAAATAAAAGGCAATGTATATATGTTTGCAAAAATAAAAAAAGAGGGAAAAAAGATTTCTGAAACGCTTGCAGAAATATATCCTCTGATAATTAAAAAATTGAGATTTAAGAAGCCTATGAGATGGGGAAATGGTGATTATGAATTTATAAGGCCTATTCACTGGATATTGTCTTTACTCGATTATGAAATAATTGATTTTGAATTGTTTGGTATAAACTCATCGAGAAAATCATATGGTCATAGATTCCTTGGAAAAGGTGAAATATCAATATCACATCCAGATAATTATTTCTCTGAATTAAGAGAAAATTTTGTTATTGCTGACTATAATGAACGAAGAGAGAGAATAATAAAAGAACTGGAAATGGTTGCAACAAATAATGAACTGGAAATTGAAAAAGATGAGGATTTAATAAATGAAATTACTCAATTAACAGAATATCCAAGTGCCGTTGTTGGAAAATTTAATGAAGAATATCTTTCTTTACCAGAAGAAGTAATAAAAATTACTGTAAAACATCATCAAAGAAGTTTTGTAGCAAAGAAGAATGGTGAAATTAGCAATTATTATATAGCCTTTCAAGATGGTTTAAGTGAAGAAGAAAATGTTACTAATGGATATTCGAGGGTAATCAATGCCAGACTCGATGATGCAAAATTCTATTACGAAGAGGATCTAAATACAGTAGAAGGAGCTTATCTTTCAAAATTAAATGAAATAACTTATCAAGCTGGATTGGGTACATATCTTGATAAAGTAAATTCAATGAAAGAAATTTCTAAATTAATTTCAGAGATTTTAAATTATAAAAATGAAAATCTTTTAAAAGCTACCGAATTATCAAAAATAGATATACCAACGCATATTGTATATGAATTCCCTGAGTTGCAGGGTACAATGGGAAGAATTTATTTAAAACATCGCAATTATCCAGAAGATATATATATGGTTCCAGAAGAACATTATAAACCAGTTGAAGAAGGAGATAGTTTACCAACTGAATTAAATTCTTTAATTGTTTCTTTAGCTGATAAATTATTTGATATTGTTGGATTTTTTGGTATAAAGAAAATACCAACTGGTTCAAAGGACCCTTTTGCTCTTAGAAGGAAAGCATATGGTGTTTTAAGAATAATTATAGAAAATAATTGGGATTTTGATTTAAATGATTTGATGAAGAATATTGCTAACATTATAAATGTTGAATATCTTGAAACAGAAATTGCAGACTTTTTTAAAGGACGTTTTGAAACGTATCTTTCAAAGAAAAACATTTCAACAGATGTAATAAATACTGTTATTATTAACTGGAATAAACCTTTGAGAGCTTTAATTTCTGCCCAAGCTCTTAATAAGGTAGTTCGTTCTGAAGATTTTACAGCATTTATCAAAACATTTCAGAGGGTACAAAACATTTCAAAAAATCATGATTCTTTAAAATATGATGGAAGATTATTTAAGGAAGATGCAGAAAAAGAATTGTTTGATAAATATTTATGTGTAAAAGGAAAAATGGAAGAAAAATTGGATTATTTAAATTATGATGAGGCTATTGCAGAGCTATTGAGAATGAAGGAGAGTATTGATAATTATTTTGACAATGTGTTTGTTATGGATAAAGATGAAAGTATAAGAATGAACAGACTGGGATTTTTGAAAAATATTGCTAATTTATTTCTTGAATTTGGTGATATTACAAAATTATACAGTTAATTTTCAACAAAATATTGAGTAATATGTTTTTTAAAAAAGTGGATATGGAAGTGGAGCTGGAAAAATGAAAATGGATCTGTTGAATTATCGAAATATAAAAAAGTGTCAGCACTTTGTTCCTATTTATAAAAGGCCAACTAAATATATTGAATTTAATTACAAAGGCGTTGATATTGTTGCAAGTTATGACAGTTATGACGCAAAAAGAAAATCAGTAAAGATTTTAAGGGAATCGAGAAAATTAAAATTAAGCCATATTTTTCATATAATTTCTGTATATTTATACTTTAAAGATATGGGTAAAGAGGTTAGGGGAGTTGAAATAACCCTTGAGAATAAGGTTCATTATTTTTCTGAACGATGGATAATGAGAAAACTTCCTTTATTTAAAAAAGAGGTTGAATCCTTTAAGATACCAAAAGAAAAAACTCCAGGAAATCATTGTAAATTTTGTAAAATAAAGATTCAATGTCATAAAGAAATGATTAAAAATGGTGATTTATCTGTTGTTCCTGGAATTTCAAAGAGTTATATGAATCTTTTAAAAGATTTAAATATCAACCCTATAAAAGTTGTTGAATCAAATAAAATTGAACAGGTCCCTCCACAATTTCGAAAACCATTGTATAATTTAAAATCCTTATTGGAAAATAAACCAATAATAATAAACAAATTTGATATTCCTAAAAAATATATTATATATGATGTTGAAACATACAGAGATTTGGACTTTCTTCATGGAATTTTAGTAAAAGGCAAATATAAGCCTTATTTGAATGTCGAAAACACCGACGATAATCTTGAAAGGTTCCTGAAATTTATTGATTCTACAAAAGAAACTATTGTCCACTATGATGTATATGATATAAAAAGGTTGCAAATGATTACAAAAAACATATCTCATTTATACAAATATCTATATAAAATAGAAGATAGATCATATGATTTATATGAAAAAATTCAGAAAAATATTGCTTTACCTGTAACTTCGTATTCTTTAAAGGATATTAGTAAATTTTTTGGATATAAATGGAGAACTGATTTAAACGGTTATGCTATATTTATTGAATATAAAAATTATTTAAGAGGACATAAAGAGAGTTTAGAAAAGATTATTAAATATAATGAAGATGATTGTAGAGCAACTGCAATGATAATGGAAAGTTTAAGGGAGTTGATGTAATGAAAAGTGGTTTTGTAGCGGTTGCAGGTAAACCAAATGTTGGAAAGTCTACATTGATTAATGCTTTAATGAAAAAAAAAGTGGTTATCGTTTCGGATAAACCTCAAACAACACGAAATAGAATTAATTGTGTTTTAACTACCCCTGAGGCTCAGGTGGTTCTTGTAGATACACCGGGAATACATAAACCTTTACATAAGTTTGGAGAATACATGGTAAAAATAGCTGTAAATGCTTTAAAAGGACAGGATTTAATATTATTTTTAATTGATCCTATTGATAAGGTAAGAGAATCAGATTTAAATATTGCCAGAATAATAAAGGAATCAAAAATACCTGCTATATTGATTATCAATAAAATAGATGCTGCAACTCCTGAACAAATAAATGAAGCCAAAAATAGAATTAAAACTGTTTTAGACGAAAATTCAAATATTGTTGCTGAATTTGAAATTTCGGCATTAACAGGACATAATTTAACAGAATTACTACAAAAAATAATAGAGGTATTACCAGAAGGTCCTCAATATTACCCAGAAGATATGACTACAGATAGACCTCTGGCTTTTATGATTTCAGAAATAGTAAGAGAAAAGATATTTCATTTGACTTCTCAGGAAATTCCTCATTCTACTGCGGTTGTTGTTGAAGAAATAAAAGATAAAGAAGATTTAGTCTATATAAGAGCAGAAATATATGTTGAAAGACAATCGCAAAAAGGAATTATAATAGGTCAAAAAGGAAGAATGATTAAAAAAATCGGTATGCTTGCCAGAAAGGATCTTGAGATTTTACTGGATGATAAAATTTATCTGGATTTATATGTAAAAGTCAAGGATAAATGGCGACAAAAAGATTCTATTATATTAAATACTATAGGAATGAAGGAAGATTTAGAATAATATTAAGAAAAAGATGATTTGAGTCGATATATTTAATGGACCAAAGCTTAAAGAAGGTGATAGCATGATTAGTCCAGTTAGTGGAGTGTCATATCAATATACACCTCAGGTTTCAAAACAGGCTCATGTTCAAGCTGCCAGAATCACCCAGCAAACGTCTCAAGATTTCGAAAACTTATTAAATGCCATTGTTTACAAACAGGACGGACTAACAAGAAAACTTGTGAGAATCGTTGGTGAAATGTATCAGGGTCAGAAGTTAGATATTCTCGCATAATGCGGGCTTTATGCCCGCATTAATTTATTTGATTAGGAGGAACATTATGCTGATTGATTTACATTCACACTCTACTTTTTCAGATGGAACATATACTCCAGAAGATTTAATATTAAAAGCAAAAGAAAAAAATTTAATTTTATATTCAATTACTGACCATGATAATATCGATGCTCAAAAAGAAGCACTTTATTATGCAAAAAAACATGAGGTCAATTATATTACAGGTCTTGAAATTAGTTGTAAGTTCAAAAATATGTTTGATATGCTTGGATATAATATTGCTCTGGATAATCAGGAATTAAATACCGCTTTAAAAAAAGTCCAGGATTTTAGAAAAAACAGAAATAATTTAATGGTTGAAAGGCTAAATAGCTTAGGATTTGATATAACATTAGAAGAAGTTATAAATGAGGCTCATGGTGATGTTGTTGGAAGACCACATTTTGCAAGAGTCTTATTAAAGAAAGGATATGTAAAAGATAGAGATGAAGCTTTTGATAAATATCTGGGCGATGGAAAGATCGCACATATACCAAAAGAAAAAATAGAACCAAAAGAAGCTGTAAAATTAATTAAAAATGCAGGTGGGTTTCCTGTTATTGCTCATCCAAAATATTTAAAACTGTCTTATAATAAATTAAAAAATATTATTTTAGAATTAAAAAAATATGGATTATGGGGAATAGAGGTTTATTATCCAAAACATTCCAATGAAGAAATAAGAATGTTCAAAAATTTAGCTATTGAAACTGGACTTTTTATTACCGCCGGCAGTGATTTTCATGGCGAAAATAAACCAGATATTGATCTTGGAATGAGTGTTAAGGATGATTTATTACAAAAGTCAATAGATATATTAATAAATGCAAAGAGGTGACGGTGTGGATTATATTGAAAGAGAAAAACTTTCTACAAAATCATCTATAATTTCAATAATTGTTAATACTCTGCTTGCTTTATTTAAAATTTTAATAGGATTTTTTACTAACAGTATGGCTATATTGGCTGATGGATTGGATACTGCTACTGACATTCTTACTTCTTTTATGACTTTAATTGCAGGTAAAATTTCTAATAAGCCACCTGATGTAGAACATCCATATGGTCATGAAAGAGCTGAAACTATTGCTACAAAGGTTGTTTCATTAATTATTATATATGCTGGATTTGAAGTATTGATAAGCTCAATTAAAAGATTAATTAATAAAGATATAATTATTGATAATGTTGTTTATGTAATTGCTATTGCCTCTATTTCCGTTATTTCTAAATTTTTATTATATAAATATAGATTATCTATTGGCAAAAAGATAAATAGTAATGCTATTATCGCTGATGCTCTAAATATGAGAAATGATATTTTAACTTCATCATCTGTTCTAATTGGTATGTTTGTGTTATACTTTACAGGAATATGGTGGTTAGATTCAATTATAGCCATATTGGTTTCATTTATGATTTTAAAAACAGGATTTGAGCAATTTATGGAATCTTCAAATGAATTTATGGAGAGTTCACCTGAATTAAAAGAAATATATAATATAGTAATTAATGAGGCAAAATCCTGTAATTGCGTAAAAAATCCTCATAAAATTAGAGCCAGAAAATTTGGATATAAAATTTTTGTGGATATGCATATTGAACTTCCACCAGATATGACAGTAAAAGAAGCAAATGATATTACCGCAAAATTAGAAGAAAAAATCAAGGAAAAAAATAATAGTATTAGAGATATCGTTATTCATATTGAACCATATGGTAATGCTGAAAAGGAATGTTTTGGAATTAATAGTGATAATATTAAAGATTTAAAGGGGGAATAGTTAGTGTATCCAGTTCTTCATATTTATCCTGAAAGGATAAAACATAATGCTAAAAACATTAAAAAGCTTTGTGATAACCGTGGAATTATGGTTACAGGAGTTACAAAAGTTGTTTCTGCAAATATAGACGTTGCAAAAGCTATGTTGGATGCAGGAATTACTTCATTAGGTGACTCCAGAATTCAAAACATTATTTATATGAAAGAAAATGGTATTGACGCAGAGTTTATGCTATTAAGAATACCTATGAAGTCAGAGTTGGAATTGGTGGTTGAACATGTTGATATTACCCTCGTTTCAGAATTGAAAACTGTTGAATGGTTAAATGAAATTGCTAAAGAAAAAAATAAAATTCAAAATATTATATATATGGTTGATGTTGGTGATTTAAGAGAAGGAGTTTGGTATGAAAATGCTGTTGAAGAAATTATTGAGGTACAAAAATATGATAATATTTGTCTAAAAGGTATCGGAACTAACCTCGGGTGTTTTGGTGGCGTTCTACCAAGTGTAAAAAATATGAATATTCTTCTTGAAGTAAAAAATGAAATTGAAGAAATTTTAAGTAGAAAATTAGATATAATTTCTGGTGGTAATTCTGCTGCTTTACCATTAATAGAAAATGGAATTTTACCTGATGGGATAAATCATTTTAGGCTGGGTGAGTCTATTATTTGTGGAACTGATGTAACTAATAACAGAAATGTACCTGGAAATAGACAGGATACTGTTATTTTAGAAGCACAAATTATAGAATTAAAAGAAAAACCATCAGTACCTGTTGGAGAAATAGGATTTGATGCTTTTGGAAGAAAACCTGTTTTTGAAGATAAAGGGAAAAGACTAAAAGCTATTCTTGCTATTGGAGAGCAGGATATTTCACCAGATGGATTAATACCTATAGATGAAAAAATCGAAGTTTTGCATTCAAGCAGTGATCACACTATAGTTGATTTAACAGACTCAGAATATGAATATAAGCTGGGAGATACTATTAAATTTAGAATGAGTTATGGTTGTTTATTAAAAGCTATTACAAGTAAATATGTTGAAAAAGTTATCGAGAAATAAAAAAGCCCCTTAACGGGGCTTATTGGTTTATTTTGTTAGATAGCTCTTACATTAACAGCTTGTAAGCCTTTTTCGTTTTCTTGAATGTCGTATTCTACTTCTTGACCTTCTTCTAATGTTTTGAATCCGTCCATAGCAATTGCTGTGAAATGTACGAATACATCGTTTCCATCTTCACCAGAAATGAATCCATAACCTTTTTTTGCGTCAAACCATTTTACTTTTCCTCTCATACTTCTCCTCCATGTTTCTACCGTGTTACCCATTGCAACTACGGATGTGATTCTTCCCTTTACGGGACAAATCAATTATATACCTTTTTTTTATAAAAGTCAACAAAAATATAAAATTAAGTTTGTAGTCAAAGTACAAAATAAAATATAAAAAGCCCCATTCCGGGGCTTGATTGGTTTTATTAGAGTGTAGTTACATTAACTGCTTGTAAACCTTTGTTATTTTCTTGAATGTCATATTCTACTTCTTGACCTTCTTCTAATGTTTTAAATCCGTCCATGCTTAATGCTGTGAAATGTACGAATACGTCGTTTCCATCTTCACCAGAAATGAATCCATAACCTTTTTTTGCATCAAACCATTTAACTTTTCCTCTCATACTTTTCCTCCATGTTTCGCGTGTTACCCTTTGTAACTACGTGTGATTTCCTTTATAGTATATACTTTAATTATTACAAACCACTACATTAAATATTAAATTTCATAATTAAAAATCGGCGAGTGTACACTCGCCGATTGCTATATTTTTATTTTGTTTCCATCATTATTCTTGGAGCATTATCATAATTTTCTATTGTTCCTAATTTTTGAATGTACTCTTTAACAACATCTGCTAATACAAATCCTGTGTCATATCCTTTTTTACCTTTTAACATTGAGTAACCGTCTCCACCACTAGCCATGTAATTATTTGCAGCAACTTTATATAATTTATCCATTTCTAATGGTTTGCCATTTACCATAACATCTACAGGTTTTCCATCTTTTACTTTATATGTTACTCCTGCAACATGTAACCATGCACCTTTACCTGCTGGAATCTTAACTGCATAATTCAAAATATCCATAATATCTTTTCCTGTTAATTCTTCAACATATACGGTATTTCCAAATGGTAATACTGTTAAGATGTCTCTATATGTAATTTTACCTGGTTGTATTGAAGCTCTAATTCCGCCACCATTTTGCAATGCAATATCTGCTCCTGTTTTCCAGATTAAAGCATCTGTAATTAAGTGACCAAGATTTGTTTCTCCACCTCTAACATGTGTTCTTTCACCATCTAATAATATCTTTGTTTCACCAATAACTTTATTTAATTCTTCTGCACCTAATGAGTAGTAGTAATCTGCTATCATTTTTATAAATGGATCTTCAGGAATTGGTTCTGTTACGTATTCGTATTGAGCATTTCCATTTTCATCTTTGCCTAAGTATTTTTTCATATTAATTGGAATAGCTGCCCATTCATAATCCACGATTTTTCCATTTTCTACCCATAAATCCAATCTACCTAAGTATTTACCCCATTCTCCTGCTTGAACAACTATTGTTTTGTTTATGTATGCTGCTTTTTCCATTAATGTGTGTGAATGTCCATCTATAACAACATCGATACCTTTTACATCTTTTGCCAACTGATCTGATGTTGTGTATTGAACGCCTAATGGTTGATATTTTCCATCATAACCTAAATGACCAAGAACAACAACAATATCTGCTTTTTTCTTTAATTCAGGAAGATATTTTTTAACTGTTTCTTCAACATTTAAGAATTTACCGCCATTTAAGTGAAGTGGTTCTAATACCTGTGTTTGTTCTGTAGTAACACCAAGAATAGCAACCTTAATTCCACCAACATTTTTTATGATATAAGGTTTGAATAATTGTCTTCCATCTTTTGTAACGAAGTTTGCTGATAAAAATGGAAATCCAGCATATCTTTGTTGCATGAATGTTGTTTCGAGTGGATTATCAAATTCGTGATTACCCAAAGCCATTGCATCTACACCCATATAATGCAATGTTACAAAATCTGGAATTGCATCAAGCTGATCTGATTCTGGAACACCTGTGTTAACATCGCCAGCATGTAAGAACAATACGTTAGGATTTACTGCTCTTTCTTTGTTTACCAAAGTTGCAATTCTTGCAAATCCCCCAATATCAGGATTGTGATATTCACTGTATGGCCACACATGACCATGTGTGTCATTTAAATGAAAAATGACAAGATGTGTAGGAGCTGCAAATACAGCAACTGTTAAAACTGCCAACAAAATAACTAATAACTTTTTCATCTTCTTACCCCCTTAAAAAATAAGATTATGGACCCTGATTTATTTTACAAACAAACTTTTTCTCGAAAAAATTAAATCTCCAACGTTAACTCCTAATTCTCTTGAAACCACAGGACATTTAGCCATTAAAACAAAGTAGATGTTATCATCTTCTCCACTTAATCCTTCAAAATTTCCCTGTCCTTTCGAAATTATCATATCTGCCTGTTTATAGGCAATCATAAACTCTTGATTTACGTCACTTAATAATGTTCCCGGGATTTTACTACCAGAAGATATTATTTCTGATGAAACTTCGTTAAGTCCAATCTCTTTTGCATCTTCTAATGTCACATCATTTATTACAGGTTCACCTCTTACTGCAGAAATAATATGCAATGACGGATATTTTTCTTTAATAAGTTTTATAAATAATTTGTCTAATACTATTTCACCAGCATTGTCATGTATATATAGTAATATTTTTGAATTCTCAAGTTTTTCGGCAAAACTATCAAAATCATCCAGCGCAAAATCTTTGTTTTTCAAAATATTTTCCAGTTCCCATTCTAATTCTCCAAAGGAATTCTTTACCCCATAATCAATAACATTACCTAAAGCTGAGAGTTTTGCTGCATTTTTTAGAGGATTATCTGATTCTCTTAAGAATGTATACATTTCATCGAATACATCTAAAAATGTTTCATTAGACTGTTTTTTTTCTTCTTTAAAATAATCAGTAGTACCGGTATATTCACCGAGCATTTCATAAATTACTCTTGCCATTTCAATTGGTTTTTTTCCATATGTTGAATATTTAAGCATTTCCATAGATACATTTTTCATAATTTCGAACTTTTGTTTTTCATCATATCCTTTAAAATCTTTATTTATAATATTTTTTATCTGCCCTATTATGCATTCTATACATTCATATTTTGCAAACATATTATTACCCCCGTCGTTTATTTCTTACATTTAAATTATAGAAATAAAACTTTACAATTTTAAAGATTTAACTTGAATATACGTTTTAATTTTCATTAACCCTTTACAACACCTATTGGTATTAATTTTGCGATTTTTTTTGAAATACCTGTTTTTTCTATAATTTCAATTACATCATCGATATTTTTATAAACTTCGGGGGCTTCTTCAACAATAGTTCCTTTTGATTTAGCTATTATACGTATATTTTTGTTTTTTAATTCTGTTAATATATCTTTTGAATTCAACTTTCTTTTTGCCTGCCTTCGTCCTAATACTCTGCCTGCACCATGAGCAGAAGATCCAAAAGCAAGTGATTCTGATTTTTCTGTTCCTATAAGAACATAAGATGATGTCCCCATATCTCCTGGAATAAGTACTGGTTGATTTTTAAAGGCTCTTGTGGCACCTTTCCTATGAATTATTAATTTTTTCTTTTTCCCATCAATAATATGCTCTTCTAATTTTGCAATATTATGAGTTATATCATATAATAATTTCACATCAGTACCAAAAATTTCTTTAAAAATTTTTCTGATTTTATGTCCCATTATTTGCCTATTTGCAAAAGCAAAATTTGCAGCTCCATTCATTGCTAAGAAATAATTCTGCCCATATTGACTATTAAATGGTGCATTTATTAATTGCTTATCAGGAATTTTTTTGTTCCACTCTTTTAGGTTATCCCTTAATATTTTAATATAATCTGTAGCGATTTGGTGTCCAAGCCCTCTTGAACCAGAATGTATTGTATAAACAATTTGATTTTCAAATAATCCCCATTTTTCAGCTATTTCTAAATTATATATTTTCCCTACTTTTTGTATTTCAATAAAATGATTACCTGATCCCAATGTTCCTAATTCATTTGAACCTCTTTTTATAGCTTCTTTAGACATTGTATTAAAATCTGTGTATTTTATTTTACCTCTATCTTCAATATTATTCAAATCCTCTGATATTCCATAATTGCTATTAATCGCCCAATATGCTCCATTTTCTATAATATTCTTCATTTCTTTTACAGAAAATTTAAAATTTGTTCTTGAGCCTACTCCAACTGGAATATTATTATATATTTCTTTTATTAATTTATCTATATATTTTTTTATTTCTGAATAAGAAAGCGATGTGGTCATAACTCTTACACCACAATTAATATCAAAACCTACACCACCTGGTGATATTATTCCATTATCTGTATCAAATGCCGCTACCCCACCTATTGGGAATCCATATCCCCAATGAATATCTGGCATTGCATATGCTGCTTTAACAATTCCCGGTAAAGAAGCTACATTGATTAATTGTTGAATTGCTTCATGGTATTCCTGACTATATATTGTTTCTGAATTGGTAAAAACAATTGCATCAACTTTCATGTTTCCAAATTTTTCAATTTTCCAGATATATGGTGTTTCTCTAATTATTTTCATAGAATCCACCTCACTACTATTATAGCACAATTTTTATTTTTAATTATGATATAATTGAGGTTGAAGTTGAAAGTAACAAAATAATTGAAACGTGATATAATTCAGTTGTGGAGGTGAAAAGATGAAACGATTTTGCACATCAGGACCTGTTGATAAAAAAACATGTTATTATGTGGAAAGAGCAAAATTAATGAAAGAAGCAATAGATCATATAGAGAATTGGAGATATTTCACAGTATCAGCACCAAGGCAAACAGGTAAGACTACATTTTTAAATGAAATAGTGGAAAAAACAAAAGATAAATATTTGCCTATATTTATATCTTTTGAGAGTTATTCCAGTAAAGATCAAAATCAATTTTTAAAAACATTGATAAAGGATATAATGGATGATCTAGAATATAGACACAATATAAAAATACAATTAAAAAATCCTGAAGAAATCGATGAAATAAGGCTTGTATTGGAAGATTTATATGATAAAACAGGAAAAGAAATTATACTGATGATAGATGAATTTGAGAAATTTAATAATGAAGAATTAATGAATGAATTTTTACATGTTATAAGAAATGTGTATCATAAAAAGATGTTATATAAACTCAGAAGTGTGATATTAATAAGTGTAAGTTATTTAAGTGGAATACTAGAAGATAATGCAAGTCCATTTAATATAGCAGAGCACATGGAAGTGCCATATTTTACAAAAGAACAGGTATATGATTTATTAAGCCAGCATGAAAAAGAAACTGGACAAATGTTTGATAAAAAAGTAAAGGAACTCATTTGGCATAATGCAGCAGGACAACCGGGATTAACCAATGCATTAGCATACGATTTAGTAGAGAAAAAAGCAAAAAATGAAAAAATAATAACAAAAGAACATTTTGAAAAAACATATTTTGATTTTACCAGAAAATATATTCAAAAAAACATTGAAAATATTGTATCAAAAGCAAAACAAGAAAAAGAATTAATGATGAGAATATTATTTGAACCAGAAACAATAGAATTTGATATAAGTGATGAAAGGATAAAATATCTATATTTAAATGGAGTAATAGATGAATGTAATGGATATTGTTGTGTAAAAGTACCGTTGTATTACAAAAAATTATATGGATATTTCAAACCACAAATAAATGGTGAAAAAAAATATATGGCAACATTAAAAGATACAGTAAAACCATACATAAAAGAAGATGGAAGTCTGGATTTAAATAAGTTATTAAAAAGATATACGAAATACATAAAACAAAGAGGAGCGATAATGTTTAAAGGAAGAAATTATTATGAAGGAGTATATCAATATAATTTAGATCAATTTCTGAGTTTATATGTAGAAGCAGCAGAAGGAAAAGTATATCCAGAAACACAAGTAGGCGGGGGAAGAATAGACTTATTAATTAACTTTAATAATAAAGAATATTTAATAGAAGTAAAAGCAGATATAACGGGAAATGAATATGAAAAAGCGAAAAAACAATTAATAGAATACATAAAAAGAAAAGGATTAAAAGAAGGATGGTTAATAGTATATTCTAGCTCAATAGAAGATTTTGAATATATAACAGAAGAAAAAGATGGAGTAAAAATTCATGTGTGGTTTATAAAAACAAATTTTGAAAATCCATCAAAAATAAAATAATAAATAGCCCTTTCGGGCTATTTGTTATAGTGGTAATATTGTTTTTCCTAATTTTTCATTTAAAACTTCAGCCATAGCTGTATAAAAAGCAGATGCTCCACAGAATATTCCTTCCCAGCCAGCTATTGTTTTTATCACAGCAATTCCTGTAAAATCGCCAATAGCCAATAAGAAAAATAATATTGTTAATGAGCCAAAAACTGTTTGTGTCGCTTTATTTCCATTTAATGTACCAATATACATAAATAATGTAAATATTCCCCATAATAAAAGATAAAATGCGACTGCTTTTGCGGAAGCTGGATCTCCCAAGCCCATTTTTGGCATTGTCCATATACCAACTAAACTCAACCAGAAAAAACCATATGATGTAAAGGCTGTTGCTCCAAAGGTGTTATTTTTCTTCATTTCAAAAATACCTGCAATAACCTGGGCTAATCCACCATAAAAAATACCCATTGTCATAATCATAACGCTTAATTTTATTATTCCTGCATTGTGTAAGTTCAATAATATCGTTGTCATACCAAAACCCATCAAACCTAATGGTGCAGGATTTGCAAGTTTTTCTGAAACATTTACGTTTTTGACTTCCATGGAAATACCTCCTCATATTTTATATTCCACGCTATTTTAATGAAAATATATTAATTTCACTTTAATACAATGTCACTATATAAAATAGCTCCTTAAGTATTTTATACTTAAAGAGTTCATACTGTTGACAAAGTATTTTCTAAAAAAATAATATGAGCGAATACTTGAAAATTCCCAAACTTTCGCTTCGCGAAGATTAAATATTATAAACTAAAATAACTGCTTTTGAGGATTTTGTCTACAAACTAAAATAACTCCTTAAGTATTATACTTAAGGAGTTATTTAATGTTTGTATTAATAATCTGCGTTGGATTTTTCGCCACTTACAATTTTTACACCTGCACTGGCTCCAATTCTTTCTGCACCAACTTTTATCATCTTTTCTGCATCTTCAAAGCTTCTGACTCCTCCTGAAGCCTTGACTTTCAATGCATCACCTACAACAAATTTCATCAATGCAACATCTTCAACTGTAGCTCCACCTGTTCCAAATCCTGTTGATGTTTTTACAAAATGTGCTCCAGCTTCCTTAGATATTACACATGCAGCTATTTTTTCTTCTGCTGTTAAATAACATGTTTCAATAATAACCTTTACTGTTTTTCCTTGAGCAGCTTCTACAACTGCTTTTATTTCATCATATACATAATCATAATCTCCAGATTTTAACATACCAACATTTATAACCATATCGAATTCATCTGCTCCATCATTTAAAGCTATATCTGTTTCATAAGCTTTTACATCAATTGGATTTGCACCTAAAGGGAAGCCAATTACTGTAGCTACTTTTACATCTGATCCTTTTAATTCTTCTTTTGCTAGAGGAACATATGCGGGATTTACACAGACTGAGAAAAAGTTATATTCTTTTGCTTCATTACAAATTCTTTTTATATCTTCTGGTGTTGTTGTTGCTTTTAAAATTGTGTGGTCTATATATTTAGCAACATCTTTTGGTTCTAATTTTATATCTTTTTCCACGATCTTAAATTCTCTGTTATATCTTTCTATTTCTTTTTGAACTAATTCTTTTAATTCCATCTTTTCCACCTCTTTTCAAAGTCCTAATTCTTCAGCAATTTCTTTCATTGACTCTATTGAAATTTCAAAAAATCTGCTTAGTTCTATGTTTATTTCTTCTATTTTCCTTATATTTTCTCTGTTTGCACCTGCAGCAAAAGACTTATCTTTAAATTTTTTCTTTAAAGATTTTACTTTTAAGCCTTCTATTTTCTTTTCAGGCCTTACTAATACCGCTGCTGTTACTAAACCTGACATAGGGTCAGCAGCATATAATGCATAATCCATTTTAGTATTTAATGGGGCATGATTATTATGAGCTAAAATAGCATTCTTTTCCTCTTCTGTTAATTTATCACCTAAAAGCTCTACTGTCTTTTTAGCATGTATTTCCGGCTTATCTTTTGTATATTCATAATCCAAATCATGTAAAATACCTATTATTTCCCATCTTTCAGGATTTTCACCCAGTTCTTTTGCCAATCCTTTCATTATGGCACCCACGGCAAGACAATGTTTTATAAGATTATCATTTTTTACCTGCTCTTTTAATAATTTAATAGCTTCATCTCTTGTCATTCATCTTCCCCCTCATAATACATTTGACATGTTCTCCATCCAAATAACATCTTTATTCCTTCATAGAATGGCATATCTATAGCAAAATCATATCTTACTCCTTCTTTTGATTCCAATCTCTGTATTATATTTTTAAGTTTTTGATATACACCAGGACCTATTAATTTTGCTATTTTTCCGTTTTTAATAGGTTCCATTGAGAATGTTTTTAATCCTTTTACATGTGAATCATTTGGGAAGAATATTATTCTTACTTCTCCAAACATTTCTGATATTTCTTCAAAACTTTTATTTGCCATTTCTTCGTTATTATAGTTATAAAAACCAAGAAAACTAATTATAGCTTGTTCTGGTAAATTCATTTCTGTTTCAAATCTACCAGATGTTTCATATTCAAATGATTCAAGTACTTTCCAGTATTTACAGTAATCTGGAGGAACATTTATAGCCTTTAATTTTGAATATCTCAATAAACAATTAGCACATGGAATACTGTTTTCAAAATTTTTTCTCATTTGATATAATTTATCTCCTTCTTGAGATAAATAGTGTAAATACCCTTGATAAATTGAAGCTACATATTTTACTTTACCCTGTAAGAATACTTTACTCAAATATTCTTTTGCTTTTACATAATCTTTATCATATAATGCCATAACAAAATACAATAACGGATCATTTGCACTTTTTGCAGCCTCTCCTACTGCCATATATGCTTTATGATATTGACCATTATATACTGCATTCATTGCCAATAGCAAATTTGTATATTTGTTATTCGGAAATCTTTTAACTGCATTTTCAGCAAATTCATAAGCATCTTTTTCTTTTAGAAGAAACTTTGCCATTCCTAAATTAAAATAATCCTCTGGAAACGATGGATTGTCCAATAATTCTTTTACTTCTTCATATTCTTCTCTCAGTAAATGAACTACTGCTTGCTGATTAATATAAGAACTTTTTGGCTTATTAGCCAACAATTTTTCTATGTGTCTTGCTAATTCAAGATTATTATTTTTAAAATCATAATAATTAAGATCAACAATAGTTTGAACATCATCAATTGGTATAGATATGTATTTTATTTCTATTTTGGCTCTTTCAACACTTTTCTGTTTTTTTCTTTCAATATTAATACCTTTTTTCTTTAAATCTTTTTCAAACTTCTTTTTTAACTGCATTAAAGCTTTTAAATTATCAGGTATATTATCCATTTCTAATCACCTTTCTTCCAATTTTAAAACTATAATATTCTGATTTTCCAATTATTACATGATCAGACAATTTTATTCCAAGCAAATCTCCACTTTTTTCTATCTTTTTGGTAATTTCATAATCCAACATACTTGGTTCACTATCTCCTGATGGATGATTATGAACAATTAAAATTGATATTGCATTATTTTTTATTGCTGTTTTAAAGATATCTCTTGGATGTAAAATTGAATGATTTGCCGTTCCTATACTAATTGTGTCTATGGAAATTGGATTTAACTTGCTATTCAAAGATATGCATTTTACCATTTCTTTATCTAAAAAAACCATTTCATCATATAACAGGTCATAAACTTTATCTGGTGAATCAAGTTTTAAATTGTCTTTTTTTAATGCTTCTTTGTGAAATCTTATTCCCAGTTCAAATACTGCTTTTAATGTAATAGCAGTCACTTTACCTACCCCGGATATTTCACAAAGTTGTTCAATATCCATAGAAAATAAATCTTTTAGGGAATACTCTTTTGAAATTTCTTTTGAAATCTCAAAAACACTTTTTTCTTTAGTTCCCTTTCTTATTATTATAGCTAATAATTCATCAATAGTCAAATTTTTAGGTCCATATTTTAATAATTTTTCTCTTGGTAAATCAGACATTAAAAACTCCTTTTTCATATAAATACCAAAAGATTTTATTTAAAGGCAATCCCATTACATTATAGTAATCTCCATTAATTTTTTCAATAAAAGATCCTCCAAAATCTTGAATTCCATAACTTCCAGCTTTATCTAAAGGATGATATGTTTCTATATAGTATTGAATTATGTTTTCTGGTAATTCATGAAAAAATACCTCTGTTAAGTCATATGTTGTATATGTTTCAGTTATTGTTCTAAAGGTAATTCCAGTAATCACATCATGTTTTTTACCTGATAATTTTTTTAACATATTCATTGCATCGGTTTTATTTTTTGGTTTTCCTAATATTTCGTTATCAAAAACCACAATAGTATCTGCTGTAATTAGCAATTCATCTTCAAATATTTTTATATCTTTTGATTTTTTTAAACTCAACTCTTTAGCATATTCAATAGGATTTTTATTTTCACTATATTCTTCACTATTTGATACCCTAATTTCAAATGGTATATTTAACATTGTCAGAATTTCTTTCCTTCTTGGAGAACCAGAACCTAATATTATTTTCATTTATTTACACTCCTAAAAGTTGATTTAACTACAAAGGCATTTGCAAGAGCTGAAAAAGTTCCAAATAATATCATCTGTGGTAGATACCAAAATATTCCTATGGATTTCACTATAAATAACCAGCCTATTGTTACCTGGGTAAGATTATTAAATATCGCCCCTACTTCACTAATTCCTATTATACCAAATTTTTTCATTTTTATCACTAAATACATCGCAAATGTTGCAATAATGCTACCAGATAATCCCATAAAAAATGTAGGGCTTAAAAATTTACCAGCCAATAATGCTCCCAAAATACTTTTAAATATCGCTATATATAATCCATTTAAAAGTGATTGATCATAGTTCAATGAGTATAATATAGCAAAATTAGAGAAACCCCATCTTGCACCTGGTAATGGAATAGGGAAAGGAACAAGTGTTTCTAAATAATAAACGGCAGAGGATAAAGCTGTTAATATTGCTATTCTTGGAATATTATTTTTTACCATGAAATAATGTCAACTCCTATATTTTTTTCTTTTCCAATTGGTTTTACTACAACTTTATTCGGTAAACATATGATTTCCTGTGATGCATTATCAACCCATCCGGTATACTCACACGTTTTTAAAGGACAATCCGCATCTATAACCCTTACCTTTTCTCCATTAAATACAACTTTTAATTTGTAATCTCCATCATCACCATAAATGGCGTATGTTCCAGGTTTTGTTATTTTCATTATTTCTTTTCCACTTAAATATACTTCTGCCCCTTTTAAATCATTCTTCAGGTTATTTTGAATAATCATAATACCTGAAACTAATAATATTATTATAAATACAAAGATTAAGTCTTTTTTCATTCTTTTCTCTCCAATTTTTATTTTTCTTCTTTTAGATAATAATCAAATCCTGTGGTTTTAACTATTTTATTATTGGATGTAATACCATAAACCTGTATTCCATATCTTGTCATTGAGTCTAAGCCTATTAATTTATCACCTAAAATAAAAAGCGCAGTTGCCATAGCATCAGCTTTCATGGCACTATCTGAAATTATTGTAACACTTTTATAATAATTAGCAGGATATCCTGTCTTTGGATCTATTAGATGATGATATCTAACGCCATCTTTTATAAAATATCTTTCATAATTACCAGAAGTAACTATTGCACCCTCTTTCAAATATACCCTTTCTTTAATATCATATGGACCACCATCCGGATCTCTTATACCTATTGACCATGCAAATCTTCCAAATTTTGGACCAATTATTCCAATATCTCCACCTGCATCTATAAAACCAGTAGCATTTGGATCTAAATCCTTAATTTTTTGAATGGCCATGTCTACAGCATATCCTTTTGCTATGCCACCTAAATCTACCATTGTTTTATCATTTAATAATGTAATTTTATTTCCTTCGATTTTAATAAATTTATAGCTTACGCCAGGTAAAAGTTTATTTATTTCTTCTTGAGTAGGTACTCTTTTTTTACTATTCATATCATCGAATCCCCACAACTTTATTATTGCGCCCACTGTTGGATCAAATGCGCTTCCTGTTAAATCTGCATAGTTTATTGCTGCTTTTATTAAAAACAATGTTTCTTTATCTGCTGTAATACTTCTTTTTTCATTCAATTGAGATATTACGCTTGTTTCTATGTTTTTACTAAATTTTCTTTCTATACGCCTCATTTCATTAAACGCTATATCAGTTAACTTTTCTGAATCAATTTTATTACTTGCTACTACTACATTAACCCATGTCCCCAAAGCAAAATCTTTTTTTTCATAATATTTAGGCAATGGTTTATGAAATATAAAGAATAATGTTAAACCCAATGCTAAAATCAAAATAGTTAAATATAATGTTCCTTTCTTTTTTAGAAAATTATTGGGATCTTTTTTAAACAACTTTTGCACCTTCCTTTGTCATCTATATTTTGAATTTTTATATTATAACCTCTTCTATTTATCAATAAGGTCCCACATTCAGGACAAAATGTTGATTCATAATTTTCATCCCATACATTGCCTAAATAAACGTAGTTCAAATAATTTGTTGCTATATTATATATTTTTTTTAACTTAACAATATCCGTGGGGGATTCAGAATACTTATAAACCGGGTAGTATCTGCTTAAATGCAATGGTATATCTTTTGAAATATTTCCAATCCATTTAAACAACTCTTCAAGTTCATTTTCATTATCATTACCATTTGTAACAACCAACGTTGTAACTTCAATATGAATATTATTTTCAAATGATAATTTAATTGCTTCCATCACAGGTTCTTTTTTACCACCTATAATTTTTTTATAAAATTCATCGTTGAATCCCTTTAAATCTATATTCATAGCATCAATATAGGGTATTAATTTCAATAATGGTTCTTTGTTTATGTATCCATTTGTAACAAGAACAGTCTTTATATCTTTTTCTTTTAATAATTTGGCTGTATCGTATACGAATTCATACCATACTATAGGTTCAGAATATGTAAATGCAACTATTTTCGTTTTTCTTTTAATTGCCATTTCCACAATATCTTCTGGATTTAATTTATATATACTATATGGACGTTCCTGCGAAATTTCAAAATTTTGACAAAATAAACACTTAAAATTACAACCCCATGTACCAAGTGATAATACATATTCACCTGGATAAAAATGAAATAGCGGTTTTTTTTCAATTGGATCATCATTTATTGCCGTTATTTCACCATAATTCAGGGAATATAATTTTCCATCAATATTCTTTCTAACCTTACAAATTCCTGTAAGGTTATTTTTTATTATACAATTATGAGGACACAATTTACACTTCACTTTTTTATCTTCTAACTCCTCATAAAACATTGCTTCTTTCATAAAATCACCTGATAGAATATCAAAAATATCTTTCTACAGTAAATCTATAAATTTCATAAGGCTCAGCAGAATATATTCCTGCTTTTAATTTTGCTATTCTTAATTGTTCTTCCACCGTTTCAACACCCTCAATTGCAGGAAGTAAAACTCCTTTTTTCCACCCACTAACAACAATTACCCCATAAACGTTTGGATCCAGCTCATCTACAGATTCAACAGGTTCTGGTTCGCTTAAAACATCAACGCTTACCTGTATTTCATCCAATTCGCTTACAGTCACAGGTGAAAATCTGTAATCTCTTGTAGCAGCTGCTATTCCATTTTCTCTTATTTCTATGGCTAAATTTTCATATACCGGTTCAATTGTGCCAATACATCCTCTTAAATCACCATTAAATTTATGTAATGTTACAAAACATGCTGCTCTCCTGGTTAATAATTCTTCTGGTAAATCATCTTTTATATCTATTTTTCTACCATGTTTTACGTAATTTTCAATACAGTCTATTGCCCATCTAACATAGGGATGATTTCCTTCCATACCTTCACCCTCTTATTTAAAAACTTTTTTTATTTTAAAAATCCTTTCATTTCTTTCATGTTTTTTTAATGTTTCAAGAAAATCAGAATTCCTTTCAGCATTTGCAACAGCAATTAAATGTCCCTCTTTATCAATTAAAGAAACATAATCATCTTTTTTAAATTTATCATATTTTTCAATATGTTCTAAAAATATATGATTCCCGTTTAATGCTCTTTTAAGACCTATTTCATTTAATGTTACTTTTGGAAAAGATAACATATCAATCATTGAAATAATATCCTTTTCAGATACTTCTTCTAAATTTACTGCATTGTTTATATCAAATTCGCCAACTTTCAATCTTCTTAAGTCTGTTGTAACTGCGCCTATACCAATTTTATATCCTATATCCATTATCAATGATCTTATATATGTTCCTGAAGATACTTCACATTCAAATTCAAACGTTCCATCTTCAAAAATTTGTATATTTTCTATATTATATATTTCAACCTCTTTGGGTGGCATTTTTATTATTTTACCCTTTCTTGCAAGTTCAAATAATCTTTTTCCCTGATATTTTCTTGCAGAATACATTGGTGGTACCTGCATATATTTCCCCTTAAATTGTAAGATTACCTCTTTTAAATTATTGATATGCTCTTTTTGAACTTCATTGGTTTCTTTTATTTCACCAGTTATATCGTATGTATCTGTAACTATACCTAATTTTGCCTTTACATGATATTTTTTATCCTGATGTTGAAGATATTCCAATAACCTTGTTCCTTTATTTATACCAATTATTAATAATCCTGTAGCAAATGGGTCAAGTGTTCCAGAGTGACCTACTTTTTTTGTTGAAAATTTTTTTCTTATTACCTCAACAACATCATGTGAGGTTATTCCAGCGGGTTTATCAATTAAAATGAAACCGTTATTCATCTGTTTCACCTTTATCTTCATTTTTAGAAATTTCATTTAATAGTTTATGGATTTTTATACTTTCTTCGATGCCTAAATCTTTATGAAATCTAATTTCTGGTATTTTATACATTCTGATGTTTTTTGAGATGATACTTTTAAAAAAGCCTTTTGCCTTTGTTAATATATTTATTATCTCATCTATGTCACCATTTAACACCGATACATAAACATCGGCATAAGATTTATCACGTGAAAGTTCTACCCTTGTTGCTGATATTATTTTATTCTGTATCCTTGGATCTCTTAAATTACTTATATTCATATTGATTAATTTTAAAATTTCTGATTCTATCATTTCTCTTCTAAATTCTTTAGCCATTTTCTTCGTCCTCCTCTTTTTCTTCTTCTGGTTCTTCTATAAATGTATCTAAATTGGTAAAATCATTTGATTCGTTTAATTTTTGCTCTAAACTATTTAAAAAATTCATATACTTTTTTATGTTCATATCAAATTTATTCCATACAACATCTGATGGAACAGGTATATCGAAACATCCTGAATAACCATAATATATAGAATTTATAGATACGTTTGCCAGGTGAACTATATATACATTCATAGAAAATGAATCTATTTCCAATTTTTCAGGCTCATCATGAAATGCCGCAGTATATATAACATTTTCTGGTAAATTCCAATTTTCAAATAAATGTTTTCCTAATGTTTGATGGCTCATTACATTCAACATACTTTCTGCTTTTGAAAATGATGCTTTCTTATATTCTGCAACGTTCAATACCATTTCTACTGTTTCAGGCGTAATGATACCCATTACCATTTTTCCAAGATCATGCAACATTCCACTCAAAAAAATTTCTTCTTTATCTGGGTAATTAACTATTTGTGCAAGTTGTTCTGAAGCTATTGCTACGCTAATACTATGTTGCCAGAATTTCCTGGAATCAAGGAATTCAAATTCTCTTCTAAAAAAAGAATCTGCTACAAAAATTCCCAAGGCTAAATTCCTTACTGTTTTAAACCCAAGAATATTTATTGCCTGAGATACTTTCGTTATTTTTCTCGGCAACGCGTAATACGCTGAATTACTAAGCTTTAAAATTTTCGCGACCAATGGCGGTGATTGTAATACAGCGCTTTCAAGCTCTTTTGTATTTGATGAAGGATTAGAAGCTATATCCATTATTCTTTTTAATATAAAATCTGGTGTTGGTAACTCTGATATTTTTTTTATTATTTCTTTCATTGTTGGTGCCATTTATATCACTATCCTTTTTTAAACTCTATATAAAATCTTGTTCCTTTTCCCTCAACGCTTTTCAACCATATTTTACCACCCTGGATTTCTACCAATTCCTTCACCACAGATAATCCTATTCCTGTACCTGATATTTCATATGTTAATGAGGAATCAA
Organism: Marinitoga aeolica; assembly: GCF_029910535.1. Taxonomy (NCBI): domain Bacteria; kingdom Thermotogati; phylum Thermotogota; class Thermotogae; order Petrotogales; family Petrotogaceae; genus Marinitoga; species Marinitoga aeolica. The sequence goes on along the minus strand of NZ_CP069362.1, from coordinate 1,152,011 downwards.
CTCTATAAAATTTTTCAAATATTTTATCATGATGTTCTTTTGCTATTCCTATTCCATTATCTTCAACTAATATTAATACTATATCTTTTTCATCTTTCACTGTAATTTTTATGAATTTTAAATCTTTTCGTTTATCAGAATATTTTATAGCATTGTCAATTAAATTAGACAATATTTGTTTTACCCTTGTTCTATCTAAATTAACAATTATATTTTCTTTTGGTAAAACCTTATATAATTTAACCCCATTTATTTCTGCTTTATTTTTATTTGCTACATATATCTCTTCAATTAATTCATTTATGGAGAAATTTTCTTTTTTTATATTTATAGTTTTCATTTCTAATCTTGAAAAATCCAATATTTCATCAAGTAAATTTTGAAGATGATCAGCTTCATTTAATATTGTTTCCATAAAATCCTTTAATGTTTCTGTATCCAGTATTTCTAAACTATCAACTATTGATTCAGAATATGCTTTAATAGCTGCTAATGGTGTTCTTAACTCATGAGAAACTGTTGATAAAAATTCTGTTTTCATCTGATCTATTTTTTTCAATCTTTCAAGTTCTTTTGTTCCTGTAATATCAGAAATTATGACCAGATAATTTTTATCTTTAGTTTTTAAAAAATCTATTGATAAAAAATGGTTTTTTATTTCAAATTCTTTTGTTAGTTTTTCACCAACAACCTCCAAATTTATCAATTCATTTTTTATATATTCCAATAATGTATTTCCATAATCTTTTTCAAATTTTTCAAAATTAGAATTAAAAAATATTTTTTTATATTTTTGATCAAAAACTGCCAGACCACTAATCATTGAATTTAATATCTGATTCAAAAAATCTCTGTTTTTTTCTATAACTTCATTAGTTTTTAAAATTTCCTCATATAACTGAAGGTTTTCTATTATTGCAGCAGTTAAAAAACTCATTATATTTAAAAATAGCATTACTTCATTTGAAATCTCGTCTATATTTGTTTTGCAAATATAGACTAACATTAATTTTTGTGATTTTGAAAATGGTAATATTAAAGCATTTTCTCCGCTATCTAAAGGAAAAACAGAGATTTTCAAAGATTTAGCTGCCCATGCAGCTAAATCTTTGATTTCTTCTGATATATTTTTATTATTAATTTCAATATATTTATTTTCATCTGGTTTTAAAAAATACTCTTCTTTTATCGGAATTAATTTACTGATTATTGAGTGAATAGAGTCTTCGATTTGGCTTAAACTATTTAATGAACTGAGTTCCATTACAAGGTCAGAAATTTTAGAATATGTTTCAATAACCATATTTCTCGATTCCATATTTCACAACCTTTCGACACTTCTTGTAACAATTAAATCTGTTCCTGTTTCTAAAAAATTCTTTATTATTATATCGCCTCTTTTTACAGGTGCCTCAATTTCTAATTTTTCTATTATTTTCATGGCTTCATCAAATAATCTTAAAGGTATGGCATCTGTTGTCTTTACTGAAGCCAATAAATATTTACCTTTTTTCACTTTTACACTGGTAACGAGTATTCTATGCGGATCACTTATTTCCTGAATAGCATATTCTCTTCCTCTTGGACATTTGTTACCTGAAACGTTTAAAACTTCTAATTCTTCTGTATACTCAATTTTTACCTTACATCCAAGCGGACATCTTACGCAGGTTAGTTCCTTAACCAAGTTTTGAGATGAGCTCATCTGCCATCACCTCGATTTCATCTATATTTTCATCAAAAGGTTTCAATTTTACCACAATCATTTCTGGTGGTCTTGCTTCATCCTCAATTACTTCAACATCTAATGGTAATACCTTTATACTTGCTCTATCAAATACCCGTGATACCCTTATATATAATGTGGATTCCTGAGTTGGATCTATATATACCGGATGTACAATTCCAATATTATCTCCTTTTCTTACTTTTACTTTTTTACCCTTTTTATATTCACCTCTAGCATATAATGCAGCATATTTACCTGCTTTTTCTCCCTCTTTTGCTACATAATCTACCAGGTCAAATATCACTGTACAATTCCCTGCCGCAAATATCCAATCTTCAGATGTTTGATTTGTATTTGAAACTAAAAAACCAGGATCGGTTTCAACAAAATCAACAGGTTTAGTTTGAGGAATTAATCCAACTGATGTGATTAAGGTATCTACTTCAAATTCTTTTTCAGTTCCCGGAATAGGATCCCATTTATAATCAACTTGAGCAGCTATTACCTTTTCTAATCTTCTATCACCTTCAATTGCAGTGACGGTATGAGATAAATATAATGGAATATCAAAATCTTTTAAACACTGTTGAACATTTCTTTCAAGACCTCCGGGATAAGGCATGATTTCAAGTACTGCTTCAACTTTTATTCCTTCAAGTGTAAGTCTTCTTGCCATTATAAGACCAATATCTCCAGAACCTAAAATTACAGCTTTACTACCTGGTTTTAAATTTTCAAGATTAATAAATCTTTGAGCCAATCCAGCTGTGAATACACCTGTTATTCTTTTCCCTGGAACTGGCAATGAATTAAAGTGCCTTTCTCTGGCTCCTGTTGCCATAACCAATGCTTTTGTTTCTATTTCGTGAATTCCTCTTTTATCAACAAAAACAATTGTCCTATCTTTTCTTACTTCAAGTACATACGTTCCAAATAATATTTCTATATCTTCCAATCTTTCTTTTGCATATTCTTTAAATTCTGGACCTGTTAAATCTTTTCTGAAATATTGTAAGCCAAAACCATTATGAATACATTGATTTAAAACCCCTCCGGTATCTTCATCTCTTTCAAGGAGAATTACATCAACTCCTTCTTTTTTTGCTCTATATGCAGCAGCCATCCCCGCTGCTCCACCACCTATAACAACCACATCTGTTTTATATTTCATATTCTCACCTTCGCATTCACAATCCATGATCCATCTTCATTTTGATTTATTTCTCTTGGATCTCTTCCTGTATATTCTGCCAATATTTTTAAAATCTTAGCTGTACAAAAACCACCCTGACATTCTCCAAAAGATGCTCTTGTCATAAATTTAATATCATCTAATGTTCTTGCACCATTTTTAATAGCATCAATTATTTCTTTTTTGGTTACTTTATTACAGTGACAAATCATTTCTCCTGCATTGGGATCTTTTTGAATAATTTCATTCCATTCATTTCTATTGATATGGACTAAATGTGGTGTTTTTTCTACTTCTGGTACATAGTTTTCCCTTTTATATAAATTCATACCTAGTTTTTCCTGAATTAAATATTCAACAACATATTTGGCTATTGCCGGTGCTGCTGTGAGTCCTGGTGATCTAATTCCAGATACATGAATTGCACCACTTTTTCCTATATCTATATAAAAATCTTTTTTTTCTGTTTCAGGTCTTAATCCTGCAAATGTTTTTACAAGATGTCTTCTAAAATTCAAATTTGGAACTAATTTTGTTCCTTTTTCTCTTATTTCATTAAGTCCTTCTCTTGTTGTGGCTGTATCATATTTTGATAAAACTCTATTGGCATTTGGACCTACTAAAAATCCACCATCTACTGTTGGTAAAACCAAACAACCTTTCGAAATTCCAGTTGGTACAGGAAAAATTGTAGAATTTACATATTGAAAATCTTTTGATAGTAAGAAATACTCCCCTTTTACAGGAAAAATTTCTGGTACTTCATCATCAAATAATTTAGCCACATCATCTGCAAACAATCCTGCAGCGTTAATAACAAGATCAGCAAAATATTCAGATTTATCCTGAAATCTGAGTAAAAATTTTCCATTTTTCTTTTCAACTTCGACAAGACGTTTTTTTATTAATGTTCTTCCACCATTTATTCTAACGGATTTTGCTGCCTGCATGGCAACTATCCAGGGATCAAAAATACCTGCTATTTCACAAAATAATGATCGTTTGGCTTTTGGATTGATATTTTTTTCCATTTCAAGTAATTCTAATTTTTCAACTATTCTAACTTCCTTTACTCCATTTTTTTCAGCTTTTTTTAAAAGATTATATATATATTTAGTTTCTTCATCTTCAATTGCAACAACATGTGATCCAACCCTTTTTAAATCAAAATGTAATTCTTTTTGTAATTGTGTATATAGTTGATTCCCCTTGTAACATAATTGGGCTCTTAAACTGCCTGGTGGATCATCATAACCACCATGCAAAACTGCAGAATTTGATTTTGTTACCCCCATACCAAAATTCGTTTTTGCTTCAAAAAGCCATACATCTTCTACATATTTATTCAGTTCCCTTGCAATAAGAGTTCCTACTATTCCCCCACCTATTACAGCAATCAAAAAAATCACTTCCTTCCTGAGTTATTCATCTCTATAAAATTCAAATCATCAGAATAATAATAAATAAGGTTACCATAAAGCTTTATTTTTTTTATTTTTTCTTTTAAATAAATATAATCCAATAATTCAAAATCCATATTATAAACATATATTTCATTATTAATTGTTAAAAAAGCTATCTTATTTTCATATATATCATATGAAATTATTTTAGATAATCTCAATTCTTTTTTATAATATATCATCCCATTTTTATAGTCATATCTTATCAGCTTGTCTGACAAAGCAACAATAAACATTTTGTTATTGTTATAAATTATTTTTTTTAATTGTTTAATTTCTTTTTGAAAATATATTTTATATTTTTTATCCATTAATATTAAGTTATTTTTTGACAAAAGAATTATACTAAAATCATTTGATGACACTGAAATAAAATTACCAATAATTTCTTTTTTTAAAAATGGGTAATAAGGATTTGTTATATCAAAAACTTTTAAACTTTTTTCATTTACTATGTATAATAATAATTCATCATTTTTTTTCTCTATATAATAATCTTTTATATTTTCAACATCAATTTCAGAGGTTTTTTTACCACTTTTATGAACTATTTCTATCCTATCTTTCATTTTTAATATAATAAAATTTTTATATTCGTAAAATGATTCTATATTGTCGTTTAAATTGTATATAGGTCTTTTTTCCAGATACTTATCATATGTTTTTATTTCATATATTGAATTTTTTAAACTCATTAAAAAATCAAAAGGTTTTGTAGAAAATATATATGGACCAAAAGTATATTTATTTTTAAATTCATCGTCTAATATAATATACCATTTATAATTTATTCCTGGAACCAAATTCATTACATATTTATTTCCTAAAAGCCTTTTTTCAATGATTTTTTCATTATTTTTATACAAAATAAAAGTTGTTGTATAATTCACAGGATAATTCAAATTCCATTTAAATTGAATGTTGCTGGAATCTAAATCATGCTCGAAATTCGGATATACATTTTTTATTTCTGGTTTTTTTAATTGCAGATAGAATCTAAATATTTCAGATTCTATTATTCCTTTCTCTGTATAAGCCTTTATCCTCCAATAATAATTTTTATTAGGTTTTAATTCTTTTATTATATATTTTGACTTTTCACCGTTATATACTAATTTTAAGTTTTTCTCACTTTCACCAAAATATAAACTATAGTAATTTACTTTTTCATTTATATCCCAGGATAAAGTCATAAACTTATTATATTCAACTATTTTAAAGTTGGTTGGATTTATTTCCCAGATTATATTTGAAAACGAAATAGTTATTAAAAATAAAAAATAAATTATTAACGACTTTTTCATATTTACCTCCATTTATCTTAAATTCAATTTAATTATAACACAAAAGTTGCTTTTGAATGGTTTATTTGGCGAAAAATTTAGATGTTTTTTTTCTATTTCATGATATAATTTTGATGAAAATGCTAATTTTCATCATGGTGTTTTATTTCAAAAAACTAAGAAAAAACAAGATTCAGGAGACTAATTAAGAATTTTTCTTTGAAGAGGTGAAAAATGAGAATATTAGGTATTGATCCAGGATATGGTAGAATCGGATATGGAGTTATTGAAAAAACAGGTAATAATTTTAAATTAATAGATTTTGGTGTTATAGAAACTGATAAAAAGGCTGACTTAAACGCACGGCTTCTTGAGATTTTTGATAAACTCAATAATTTAATTAAAGATTATAATCCTGATGAAGCAGCAGTTGAAAGTCTTTTTTTCTTTAAAAATGTAAAAACTGCTATTCAAGTTGGTGAAGCTAGAGGTGTTATTTTACTGGCTTTACAAAAAGCCAGTATTCCAATTTTTGAATATACACCTTATCAGGTAAAGCAGGCTATTACAGGTTATGGAAGAGCAGAAAAAGGACAAATTCAAAGAATGTTGAAAGTAGTATTTAATCTTAAAAAAACACCCACACCTGATGATGCTGCAGACGCATTGGCTATTGCATTTTGTCATGGTAATTTTCAAAAATATAGTAATAGATAATTATTTATGATTTTTCTCTTAAAATCTTCAATATTTCAATATATTGTGATATAATTTATAAAAATAAAATTCAGGAGGATTTGAAATGAGAGCGAATATTGGTATAGATTTGGGAACTGCTAATACTTTGGTTTACGTAAAAGGAAAAGGAATTGTTGTTAATGAACCATCTGTTATTGCTATAGAAAAGGATACTAAAGAAATTTTGACTGTTGGAAAAGAAGCAAAAAAAATGATAGGTAAAACTCCTGCTAATATAATAGCTGTTAGACCTTTAAAAGATGGTGTTATTGCTGATTATAATACTGCATTAGCTATGTTAAAATACTTTATAAGCGCTTCAGTTGGATCATTCACATTTTTCAAACCAACTGTAGTTGTTGGTGTACCAACAGATGCTACAGAAGTTGAAAGAAGCGCTCTATACAAAGCAACATTGGATGCTGGAGCTGGAAAAGCTTTTTTAATTGAAGAAGCAATGGCAACAGCTATTGGGGTTGGTTTAAATGTTGAAGAGGCGTCAGGAAATATGGTTGTTGATATTGGTGGTGGAACAACAGAAATTGCTGTTATTTCTCTTGGTAGCATTGTTCTTTCAAAATCCGTTAGAATAGCTGGCGATGAACTCGATGAAGCTATTATAAACTATGTTAAAGATAAAGCCGGTCTTCTTATTGGTGAAAGAACTGCAGAAAAAATTAAAAAGAGAATAGGTAATACATGGCCAAATGAGGAATATGATAATGAAGAAATTGAAATTATTGGCAGAGATATTTTATCCGGTCTTCCAAAAAATATAATATTAAAAGGTTTTGAAATAAGAGAAGCAATAAGTAATCCTGTCTCCAAAATTGTAGAACAAATAAAATTAACTGTTGAAGAAACACCTCCAGAATTATTAACTGACATTGTTATGAAAGGTATATACCTTTCGGGTGGTGGTGCATTATTAAAGGGTTTAAAAGAATTAATTGAGCATGAAACTAAAATTAAGGTTATTGTCGCAGAAGATCCTTTAACTGCTGTAGCCAGAGGAGCCGGTATGGTGCTTGACAAAATAAAAATTTTAGAAAATTTAGCTAAATTACAGAGGTAATATGTTCAGGAAATTTATTTCTTATACTATAATATTACTATTTATTTCCATAATTTCAACATTATTCCCTTATATAAATTCTATTATATCCAGAGTAAATTATCCTCTGGATATTGTTTTTTATGAAATAAGAAATAATTATTTATTATTAACAAAAAATGCGGAATATTTAGAAAATTTGGATAATATTATATCTGATTATACTAAATCTATACATATTAAAAATGAAAACATAGAGTTAAATTTGTCTTTAATTCCGGGAATTTTTATAAATGAAGATTCTAAATATTATTATGTAAAAACAGGTAAAGATGTTAAAAACAATGAAATTGCATTTACCAAAAATGGTATGATTATTGGTTTTGTAGATAGTTCTTTAAGAAATAATAAAGTGATTAAAAAATTAGGATGGGGTAATCATGAGATTTTTGGTTCATACAAGAATGTTGAACTATTGATAAAAGAAAGTGGAAACGGAAATATTTTTATTAATATTCCAGAAGGTTTTTCTGTTTTTGATAATGCAGAAGAGGTTACTTTAACTATATCAAAATCAAATTGGATTAATAAGACATTAACAATAAAAGGAAGGGTTTATAAAAAATCCAATACTATTTATTATTTATATCCAACAAATTTAGACAGTAAAATTATTCTTTTTAGCGAATTTGGGGTGAAATGATGTCATATATTTATATTATCGTTATGACTTTAATCTCTTCTTCATGGGACAGATGGATGGGTGATGTATTGTTTTTTTCTTTTCCAATAATATTTTTAATTGTTCAATACTTATTTAAAGAAAAAATGTACTTTTTTGCTTTATTATATTCTGTTATATATTTTGCATCTAAATATGATGTTGGATTAATGACAATTATCTTTTTTATTTTAACAATATCTTCATTTCATATTTTTGAGTTTTTAGAAAAGAGCTATTTGAGAAGCCTTTTTAGTTCTTCAATACCGTTATTTTTTCTGGCTTTTATAAACAAAAACTTTTATGTATTGTTAATCTCATATATTTTGCTTTCTATTACTCATTTTATTATTGCTGGAAGGATCGGTAAAAATGAAAGAATCGAGATTTAAATTACTAATTTTATTATTTTTATTTTCCTTTATTATATTAATTTCAAGAACTGCTTATATACAAATTTTTAATCATACAAAATACACAAAAGAAGTTGAAGAATTAAGTACAAAAATTATAACTCTGAATCCCATCAGAGGAAATATTTACGATAGAAATGGTACTTTATTAGCCTGGAATGAAAAAGTATATGTTATTGAAAATTATAGAGAATCTTTTTCAGAAAAAGATATCGCATTATTAAAGAAGGCTTTTTCAACAATAACAAAATCTCCAGAGACTCTCGTTGATAAATTAATTTTTCAAAAAAGAATTACAGTTAATTTAACTCCAGCAAATATAAAACTAATTTCCTCTATAAAAGGAATAAGAATTTCTGAAAAATATATTAGAAAATATAAAGACAATACTATATATCCCATTATTGGTTATGTTAATTCTGAAGGTGTACCTCTATATGGTGTTGAGAAGGTTTATAATAACATTCTAGAAGGAAAACCTGGTTATCAAATTGTGAAAATTACTCCTGGAGGGCGTGTAGATAAGGTTTTAGAAACTGTTGATCCAATAAAAGGAAAAGATTTATATCTTACTATTGATTATAATTTGCAAAAATATATATATGATGAAATGGAAAAATATAAAAAACCCGGTGCTGTAATAATGTCAAACCCAAATAATGGGGAAATTCTTGCTCTTGTTAGTTATCCATCAATAGAACCAAACTTATTTTCTTCTGGATTATCAATCCAGGATTGGAAAAAAATTATATATGATACAAAACAACCATTAATCAACAGAGCTATATCTTCTGTATATGCTCCAGGGTCAGTTATTAAACCTTTTTTTGCGCTTGTCGGTTTAGAAGAAGGTATTTCACCTGAAGCCACTATTTTCTGTGATGGAAAGTTTGAGTTAAAAAATTCTCAAAATAAGGTTATTGCAGAATATTATGATTGGAATATTTTTGGTCATGGTGTTACTGATCTTGTAAAATCATTGAGAGTTTCATGTAATTTATATTATTATAATCTTGGTTTAAAACTTGGTATAGATACTATGAGTTCATATGCTAATTTATTTAAGATAAATCAAAAAACTGGCATAGATTTAACTGGAGAAGTTTCTTCTGTTTTTCCAAGTCGTTCATGGAAAAAAGAAAAATTCGGAAAAGATTGGTTCATTGGAGAAACAGTTTTAACTTCAATAGGACAGGGATATATGCAATTTACACCCATTAGTATTCTTAGATTATATAATATATTATCAACAAAAGGTAAATATTATAAATTTCATGTTTTAGAAAAGTATGTCAAAAATATATCGGAAGATGCTATAAGTTATGAAAAAAAATTAGATTTTGTTTTCAATATTAAACCTATTGAATATTTTAATATTTTAAAAGGATTAATAGAAGTTACGACATATCCTGGAAATAGTTCCGATGGCGGAACAGCATATCATGTATTTAAAAATTTTAAAGAATTAGTAGCCGGAAAAACAGGAACAGCTGAAGTAACTGGAGGTAAATCACCACATTCCTGGTTTGCAGGATTCATGCCAGCAAATAATCCAGAAGTTTCAATAGTTTCGTTTGTTGAAAATGGTGGTTATGGTTCGGAAGTAGCTGCACCTATTGCTAAAAAAGCACTGGAAAAATATATTGAATTAAAAAATAATAACAAATAAAGGGGGAATTTTTTATGAAAAAGATTTTTATTTCTTTTATAATCACTATTATAGCTTTAACATTATTTTCTAATGATATATTTATTTTCAAAAATATAGGAATTATAAGCATGGATTATCCGTGGACCGATGAAATAAACATACCTTTACACAAGGATGAAAATGTTGTTTTTATAGAAAATGCAGATTTTTATAAAGTAAATATATCTGAGTTAAAAAATATTAGTTTTAAAATTATAGGTAGCACTGATGATTTAAAAAATGTTTTAGGTAGCAGAATAAGTATGTTAAATTCAAATCCTGTAATTCTAAAAGACGCTTTAAATCTAAATTATATTTATTTCTTTAATTCATACTTGAATATGTGGTGTCGAACAGATGCAAAAAATCTTGATACTTTGTTAAACCACAAGACTTTATATGCTAAGAATATTAAAGGGAAAGTTTTGATATCAAAACCTATAAGCTGGAATTTATTTTATGACCTAAAAAGTAATGGTGATCTATTTGTTACGTATAAAATAAGTGGTAATACAAAAGAGCTTTATAACGCTACATTAATAGATGAAACATTTAATTTAGATGATAGGCAAATAAACAATAAAACTGTATATACAAAAACTATGTCTTTAGAAGCTGCACCATATATTCCTCTTATTGTAAATGAAAGTGCTATTGTAAATTTTGGAAAAATAGAACCATTCAATGGTGTATTTTCAAAAGTAATGAAACTTGGAACTATTAAAAAATATGAAGATATTAATTATCTAAATATAAATTTTTATTCTAGATCATTTGAAAATAAATATATGAATATTATGAGGGAATTTGAAAACACCAAAGATAATGGAATTGGTGTTCCATTGATTAAAGGTAATATTTATATTTTCACAAAAAAAGATGGTAAAGAATTTATACAAAAGGTTGCAACACTTTCAAAAGCAAATGAAAATGAAACCGCTGAAATCTTTTTAGGTCAATCATGGAATTCAACAGCCGATTTACAAATTCTAAATGAATCTAGATCAAAAGATCATATCGACAAAACATTTAAATTTAATGTCAAATCTTCTGGAAAAACAAAAATCACAATTAATGGTACAGCTATGAAACTATTAAGTGTTAAAGGTACATATTTAAAAAAAGTTGAAAATTCTGATAAAATATCATTTTATATTCAGGGAAATCAATCTCTTGAGATTACTATAAGAAACGATGTAAAATAAAAAAGGAGGATAAAATGAATATTGTTTTTGACTTAGATGGAACACTTGTAAAAACAGAAAATATTGCTTTACCAGCTATCAGAAACATTCTAAAAGATTTAGGATATGATCCAAATATTCCAGATAAAGAAATTTTTAAATATATTGGATATACTATTGATGATATTTTTGAAGGTCTTTTAAAAACAAAAGATAAAAAAATTATAGAAAAAGCTATTTCTTTATTGGATGAATATGAAACTGAAATTATAAGAAATGAAGACATAAATAAAATTTTTTTTGATGGTGTCTTAAAAGTTTTGGAAAAATTAAAAAAGGACGGACATAAACTTTACATACTTTCAAATTGTAATATAAAATACATGAATGCCTTACTGGAAAAAAAGTTGAACGAATATATTGACTCACCTCATTGTGCAGAAATGTATAATTGGCAAGAGAAAGATTTTGTTTTAAGATTAATATCCGATGGAAAAAAGGATTTTGTGATGGTTGGAGATAGACATAAAGACATTGAAGCAGCTAAAGCTAATGATTTTATATCTATCGGTTGTGCATATGGTTTTGGCTATGATGAAGTAAAAGATGCAGATTATATTGTTAATAATATAAGAGAAATATTACCTATTATAAAACAAATAAGCCAGGGATAACCCTGGCTCATACTGACGACAAAGTATTCGCTCATATTATTTTTGAAAATACTTTGTCAACAGTTTGACTTGGTATAATCCAAGTTTATTTTTCTCTTACTTCAAATATTATTTCTAAATATAATGAATTATCTCTAAAATCTGGTTCTTTTTGTTTCCAGGATTCTAACTTTTCTTTTGTTTCATCCACATATTCTTCGTAACATAATTCACAACTTCCAGAACGATAAAATTTTATAAATCTTATCTTATCTTCTTCTTCAATTAATTTAAATGCTCTATCTTCTTCTTCAAATAGAATTTCTTTTACAACTTCTAATACCTTTTCATCTTTTATTTCATTTTCAAAGTATTTTTTTACATCATCATAATTTTTTAATCTTTTAAATACTCTTTTATGCATAAATACCTCCTAATAATGATATTTTTCATTATTGTTTATTTTGAAAGCTCTATATATTTGTTCTAATAAAAGCAATACAGCCATCTCATGTGTAAATGTCATTTTTGAAATTGATAATAAAAAATCTGCATTTTTTCTTATTTCTTCATGATGACCTAATGGACCACCTATAAAAAAAGAAATATTCTTTTTTCCTATTCTCCATTTTTCTATTTTATTCGCAAAATCTATAGAGGATAATTCTTTTCCCCTTTCATCTAAAACTACTTTAAAAACATTTGGTAAAAAGTATTTATCAAATTTTTCTTTATCCTGTTTTTTATATTCTTCTTCAGTTATTTTATTTAAGTCATTAGAAAGAGGCAATTCTACTAATTCAACTCTATCATATTTACTGTTCCACTTTAAATATTGTTCTATACCCATTTTTATAAACTTAGTTTTGGGTTTACCAATTACAAATATTTTAATCATCCAATTCAACCTCAACTTTCCAATATCCGTTTCTTGAAGAACCCACCCTTGCTAGTAAATTTTTCTTTTTCATTTTTGAGATGTATTCTTTAATTGTATTTAAGCTTAAATCCAACTCATCGGCTAATTCTTTTCTTGTAATTTTAGAATTTTCTTTTATTTTAATTAATATTTTTTTCTCTAAATCTGTAATTTGATATGATGTCTTTGGGGTGGTCTTTGGGGTGGTCTTTGGGGTGGTCTTTGATCCGTAAATAATAACCTCCAATCCACCAGCTATTTCTTTAATATCAGGTTCTTTTAATTCATTCATTTTTAATTCTGTAATAGCTCTTTTAATACCACTCCCATATCTTTCAATAAAACCTATATCTCTAAATATTTCTGCTATTAATTTGTTTCTCGGATGAGATTTTTGATTTCCTTTTTAATATCTTCACCTACTCATTATCCAGATAATTCTCTTCATTAAATGTTTCTGTTGTTGCTATACCCTTTGTAACCAATCCCAATAAAAATGAAAAGGTTATTATCTGACTTCCACCATATGAAATTAATGGTAATGGAACGCCTGTTACTGGCATAATTCCCAAATTCATTCCTATATTTTCATATACATGAAAAAATATTATTGCAATTGTTCCAAAATATACATACTTCCAGAATTTTCTGGATGTTCTCATTGAATATTGATAAATTCTATAAATCAGTAAAGCATATAACCCTATAACAAATAATATTCCAACAAATCCTAATTCTTCTCCAATAACCGCTATTATAAAATCATTATGATCTTCTGGAACAAAATTTGAAAGATTCATAAATCCATTCAAATATCCTTTACCAAATAAACCGCCTGATCCAATAGCTCTAATTGCCTGTAATGTATTATATGCAACGCCTGCAGCATTTTTCTCTGGAAATAAAAAACCTATTATCCTTGCTCTCTGATAATCTTTCATAAAGTAAAAAGCGAATGGTGAAGAAAATAACATTAAAAATAACGATGTTTTCCATGTTTTTTCATGTTGTCCTGAAACATATGTTAATAAAAACCATAATCCAAAGGTAAATAAGGTCATACCTAAATCTGGTTGCTTAAAAATCAATCCCAGTCCTATTAATGTTGTAAAAGAGAGTATATAATATGCTTTTCTATTTTTCTCTGCTAAATACTTTGAAAAAATTATAAGTGTAAATACTAAAAATAAATGCGATGGTTGAATTCCAACAGGTCCTACTCTTATCCATCTTCTTGCACCATATCTTGCTCTTTCAAAAAGTAAAACATACAATAATAAAAACATAGTTATAGTATATAAATGAGGAATTATGCTTTTCAAAATTCTCTCTTTCAAAAAATATGTGAGGAAGAATATTATTACTCCTAATACAGAAAATATTATTTGTTTATAATAATTATCTTCAATATATTCGCCATATGTGGCTGTTCTAACCATTAAAATACCAAAAATCAATAAAGAAAAATATATTAGTGGAACTATATATTCAAATTTTCGCATTCTCTCAAATGGTTCAACATTTATTTTCACAGATATTTCCTCCTAAGAAACTCTATAAATTGTTTTGCTAAATCTGGATCAAATTGTTTCCCAGCATTTTTTTCTATATCTTTAATAACATCATATATAGACTTTGCTTTTTTGTATGGTCTTATTGTAATCATTGCATCGAAACTATCAGCTAAAGTTATTATTCTTGCAATATATGGAATATTATCACCTGATAATCCATCTGGATAACCTTTACCATCCCATCTTTCGTGATGATGTTTAGCAATTTTTGAATATTCCGAAAGATATGGATTATTTGATAATAGTTCGCAACTTTTCACAGGATGCTCTTTTATTATTTCATATTCATCATCATCTAATTTGCCAGGTTTATTCAAAATCGTTTGTGGAACAAAGAATTTTCCTATGTCATGTGTAATTCCAGCCCAATATACCCTTTTTATATCTTCTTTATTTAAGTTAATAAATTCTGCAAATTCAGATGCTATTTCTGCAACTCTCTCAGAGTGACCACGGGTATATTTATCATAATATTCTAAAGCATTTATTAATGTTAAAATTATATTCTTATGTAATTGTCCTTCTTCTTTAGATAATCTTTTTAACTTAATAAAAAAGGAAGCTAATATAGATAATGCTTCAACGAACTTAATAGTTTCATCTGAAAAAATTATTTCTTTTTCAGAGTCTAATGATAATTGACCTATTATATCCTCATTGACTTTCAAAGGAGCTAATATACTTTTTTTTATTTTTTTACTTGCTTTCTCTAATATTTCTCTATCTTTTTCAGATAATAAATTTTTATCTTTATCAACAATATTTTCTATTATAGAAACTTTTTCTGCATATAAAAATGTTTCATCTGTAAACTTTACTAATTTTATCTTATCTATATCATGGCCATAGGCAGATATAAATTTCCATTCACTATTTTCTCTAATAGCTATACTTCCATAATCTATCTCTGGAATTATTTCTACTGATATACGCAATAATTTGTCAAAAAATTCTTTTTCATCTTTATCGTATAAGCTTAAAGTTCCTATAATTTCAATTACATTTTCAAATTTATTAATATACTCTTCTAATTTGCTATTTAGTGATATTAGTTCTTCATTCATAGCTTTTGTTTCTTCTAATGATGCTTCTAATTCTTCTTTATTGTTATTAAGATTCTCAATTAAATTATTATAAGTTTGTCTTAGCATTTCAAATTCATAAAATTCAAATTGCTCATTATATGGTTTACCTTCATATTTTTCAATATGCTTAGTAAACCCTTCAATTGGATATATTATTTTTTTCTCCAAATCTCCTAATTCCATATATTTAATTAAATAATATAAAAATAAAATAATGATAAGTAATATAATTGTAGCAAATAATAATATTTTTATTTGATTCGAATAGTCTAATATATAATAATAGTCATCATTATAAAATTTTATCCCTATTCTTTTTATAAATCTTTTATTTACGTTATTCAACTCAGTTTTTGATAGTAAATATTCATTTTTGTCTAATATGTTTTTTATGGAATTCAATAATAATCCTTTAGAATATTCAATGATTAAAATTCCCTGAAAAAGACTTTCATTAGTATCTACTAATGTATAATAATATGGTATAATTATGTATAAAATATCTTTTTTTGTAATAATTTTATAATTTTTATGTGTTTTTATATATTCTAAATTTTCTTTTATTATGTTTTTTATATCTTCTTCAATATTTATATTTTCAGGATATTTTGCATTTACATAATCAAATGTGGGCTTATAATCTATTACTCCTTTGATATTGTTTCTATTTAACAAAAATTCTTTTAATGTATTCTCGTTATCAACAGAATATGAATACAATTTAGAAAATAAAATTGAATTAGTGACCATATTATTTTTTTGACTAATTATAAATTCATTTATTTTTTGATATTTAAGCGTTGCTTTTGTATCAACAGATTTTCTTATCTCAAATATCATATAAAACAACACAAATATATATATACTTACCAATAGAATCAAAAAGGTTTTTTTAATATGATTTTTAAACCATCTTCTTAAGTATTCTTTTTTCATTATACACCTCAATAATCTATCAGATTTTCTTCTCTATATTTTAAAATTAAAAGGTTGATTTTTTTTAATAAATTCTCATCTTTTACACCAATTCCAACATCATTTTTAGTTAAAGGTTCTCCATATATTTCAACTGGATATTTTTTCATTAAATATATTGCATTTACAAGATCAAAAAACGCTCCATCTACTTTACCATTTAAAACAGCATTAAGACATTCATCATTTGTATCATATACAATATAATTTATTTTTTTTCCACTTTTTATCCATTCTAAAACTTTTTTATTACCCGTAGCACCATTTTTTACGCCATAAGTTTTCAACTCATTATTATTACCTTTTAACTTTAAAACAACTAATCCCGTTGTTAAATATGGAATGGAAAATTTTATATACTTTTTTCTTTCTTCTGTTATATGTATTCCACCTATTATCATATCATATTTTTTAATACCTCGATTTAATAATTCAGAAAAATCCATTATATAGATTTCAATATCTTCATTTAAATCTTTCGAAATCATTTTTACTAAATTTATATCTATCCCTTTTAATAAATATCCCTTTTGTGTTTCTTCAAAATATGCATAAGGAGTTGTTAATGCAATTCCAACCTTTAAAAAACCAAACGTAATTATTCCAAAAATTAAAATAGTAAAAATAAATAGTTTTTTCATATTATTCCTCCAAAGTAGTATAATTATTTTAGTAAATTATATCATAAATTAATATTAAATTGTAATTATATCATAATTGTGAGGTGAAATGAAATATGAATATAAATATTATAGGGCCAGGAAAAGTTGGAAAAAGCCTTTATAATTGTTTTTTAGAAAAAAATATAGAGGTTATTCTAATTGATAAAAATTTTGATTATGAAAATAATATACTTACTGGAATTATTCTGATAACCACAAATGATGAAAACATAGAAAATGTCTGGAATAAATTAAAAAGATATGATTTATCCCAAATAAATGCAATTGGACATTGTAGTGGTTATCTGAATTCATCTTTTTTCGATCAAATTCCTCATTTTTCAATGCATCCAAATTTCCCTTTTTCTTCTGTTACTAATTGCGAAAATATTAAAAATATTGTTTGGGGAATTGAAGGAAATGAAAAAGGTATAGAAATCGCTAAAAAATTAGTTACTATTTTAGAAGGTAAATATGTTATAATACCACAAAACAAAAAGAAATTATATCATTTAGCTGCTGTTATATCTTCTAATTTTTCTTACGCATTAATAAAAATGGCTAAAGATATTTATAGAGAAATGAACATAAGTGATATAGAACATTTGATAAATCTCAGTATTAAATCTTTAGAAAATATAAAAGAAAAAGGTTTAAAAAATGCTTTAACCGGTCCTGTTGCAAGAAATGATTTAAAAACTATTAATGAAGAAAAAAATGAATTTAAAAAATTTTTTGGTAATGAAGAGATTTATGACTTTTTTATAGATACCCTCTATAAAATAAAGGAGGAATAGAATGAGTATAAAAAAAATACTAAAAATGAAGAAAAAAGAAAAAATAGCGATGATAACTGCTTATGATTACATTAGTGCAAAAATAGCTGAAGCTGCAGGAATTGATATAATACTTGTAGGTGATTCAGCATCCAATGTAATGATTGGTAACAAAGATACTATAAAAATTGGAATGGATGAAATGTTAATTTTTATCAACGCCGTAAAAAATGGTGCTCCTAATACATTTGTTGTTGGAGATATGCCATTTTTAAGTTATCAGGTTTCAGAATCTGAAGCTATTAAAAATGCTGGTCTCATTTTAAAAGCTGGTGCTGATGCTGTTAAATTAGAAGGTGGAAAAAATGTTGCTCCTTTAATAAAAAAAATGGTTGACTATGGAATTCCTGTAATGGGTCATATAGGCTTTACACCTCAATCATATAAACAAATTGGTATTTCTTCAAAAGGAAAAAATAAAACAGAAGAAGATTTTCTGCTTGAAAGTGCAAAATCTATTGAGGAAGCTGGAGTTTTTTCTATAGTCTTAGAGATGATAACAGAACCTGTTGCAAAAAAGATTACAGATTCTATTTCTGTTCCAACCATTGGAATTGGTGCTGGAAGATTTTGTGATGGCCAGGTTTTAGTATGGCATGACTTTTTGGGTTTAAATAAAGATTTTGAACCTAAATTTTTAAAAAAATACTTAAATGGTTTTGAATTATTTAAGGAAGCTATTGAAAATTATTCTAATGATGTAAAAAGTGGAAATTTTCCTGCTGTTGAAAATGTATTTAAACCAATAGAAGGTAGTGATGAAAAATAATAGGAGACAAATTAATATATTTCGATACAATAAATTCTACCAATATTTTTTTAAAAGAACACTGGAAAGAACTTCCTTCAGAAACAGTCGTTTGGGCTTCAAAACAAACTGGTGGATATGGAAGAATGAAAAGGGAATGGATATCGCCAAGAGGCGGGTTATGGTTTTCTGTTTTATTCAAACCAAAAAACAGACCTATGAATCCCTGGCATTATGTAAGACTTTATACTATGGCTATTAAAAATGTTCTTTCAAAAAAATTTAAATTAGAAACTGTTATCAAATGGCCAAATGATTTATTAGTTGATAATAAAAAAATTTGTGGTATTCTTGGTGAAGGCATTTATACTGGTAAAACTGTTGCTGCAATTATTGTTGGTATTGGTTTAAATGTTAATAATAAAATTCCTGATGAACTAAAAGATATTGCTACCAGCTATATAGAAGAAAAAAATAAAAAGATAAATCTTGAAAAGTTATTAAAGCAAATTAATTCAACTGCTTATTATAAATATTATATAAAATATTTTAAAAATAATACGATTTCAGTTTTCACAAAACAATGGATAAATAATCTTAACATTCGAAACGGAGATTTTATAAAAATAATATCGCAAAATGGAGAAAAACATGGTAAAATTGTTTCAATACACGGAGACTATTTAGAAGTATTACTTGAAAACGGCTTAATAGAAAATATTTATGCTGGCGAGGTTTCATTGAGAAAGGAGAGTGTTTAAAATGGAAATAGATCCAAAAAAACTAAAGGTTTTATTAACAGAAGAAGAAATTTTGGAAAAAGCAAAAGAGATAGGAAAACAAATAACAGAGTATTATAAAAATATTGATGATGAAATTATTGCTGTTTGCGCATTAAAGGGTTCTGTTCATTTCTTTTCTGATCTGGTAAAACATATTGATCACGATATGAAATATTATTTTGTAAGAGTTTCAAGTTATCATGGTGGAACATCTTCAACAGGAAAAATAACAGTTAACAGTTGGACAAATGAACCATTAGAAGGAAAACATATTCTCATTGTTGAAGACATTGTTGATACTGGAAATACTATTAGATTCTTAATAAATGAAATAAAAAAACAAAACCCTGCTTCAATTAAACTAACTTCTCTTCTTATAAAAAATGCTCATGATCATGGAATAGATGTGGACTTTCCTGGATTTGAAATTGACAATTATTTTGTTATTGGTTATGGCCTTGACTATGATGAAAAATATAGAAATTTACCATTTATTGGATATGTAGAATAATTTTTGTGGTATAATAACATTGTTATGATAAAGTTAAACGAATTTCTGGAGGTGGATTTATGAACTTCGATATTAATGAATATGTAAAAAACGTTAAAGAAGCTGCTAAATATATAAAAACAAAAATTGAAAACAAACCTGAAATTGCTATTGTTCTTGGCTCCGGATTACATGGAATTGCTGATAAATTAGAAAATCCATTAAAAATTTCTTATTCAGATATACCAAACTTTCCTGTCTCAACTGCTCCAGGGCACAAAGGAGAATTAATGTTTGGAACTATTTCTGGTAAAGATGTTATGTTAATGAATGGAAGATTCCACTATTATGAAGGCTATACAATGAAAGAAGTAACCTTTCCTATAAGAGTTATGCAGGAATTAGGTGTAAAAATATTAATAGTAACAAATGCAGCTGGTGGTATGAATCCAAATTTTGAAGTAGGAAATCCATGTATAATTACAGATCAAATTAATTTTATGGGAGATAACCCATTAATTGGGCCAAATGCTGAAGAATGGGGTCCAAGATTTCCAGATATGAGTGAAGCTTATAATAAAGAATTAACAGAAAAAGCTATATCAACTGCAAAAAAATTAGGAATTCCTGTTTACACTGGCGTTTATTTGGGAATTACAGGACCTACCTTCGAAACACCTGCAGAATTAAAAATGATGAGGAATTTCGGAGCAGATTTAGTTGGAATGTCTACAGTTCCAGAAGTTATAGTTGCAAACCATGGCGGAATAAAAGTATTGGGTTTCTCTGCAGTTACAGATAAAGCTGTTCCTGAAGAATTAAAACCAGTAACTGCTGAAGAAGTTATAGAAATTGCAAATAGAACTGGTGAAAAAATCGCTGAAATTATTTTGGCATTATTAGGTGAACTCTAAGGTGAAACGGTTTTTTTTTCTTGTTTTTTTAATAATATCGGCAGTTTTATTTTCTCAAAAAATTGATATATATAATAAAATTTTCTATAAGCCAGGCTTACACATGGAGTTGTCTACAGACTCCATGTTTTTGAATTTTGAATATATTCTTCTGGGGAAATACTCGTATATGAAATCTTCTGATCTATTAAAATTTGTTTGGGCACAGGATAGAACGCTTATTGGTGGTCAAATGTATGTGGAATCAAATTATTATACCCACGCTATATCTTCCAGTCATGCAATTGGTCTTCTCCAATTAAAGCCTATTGTAGCTCAGGATTTTGGTATAGACAATTTATTTAATCCTATTGATAATATAACAGGAGCTTCTGCATATCATAGTTTTTTATATAAATTGCTACAATCAGAAAAGAGTGAAATTGCTGCATATTATCAAGGACCAAATTCAGTTCTTAAAAATGGCATTAACTCTTCGGGATTATATTATTATAAAAAGGTGAAAAAGGCTCAAAAATACTACAAAAATACTAAAATTTATTCCCCTATTTTAATTGGAATTCAAGGTTCTGTTTCACAAAACTTTTTTGAATTAAACAGTTATTCTGGTCTTGCATATAAAAATTTAGAATTTTATTCCACACAAAACATTTCATTTACAAAATCTGATAACACTACAAAATTCAATAATATAAATTTAAACTTCGGTTTACTTTATTTTCCAAAATCAAATTTTTCTATTGGAACATCATATGGAAAAAATCTTGATTTCTATTTGAGACTTGGTTATCCATGGACTCAAAACATCTTATCTCTTGATAATTTTAAATATCTGGATTCATTTTATTTAAATGTAGAAAAGAAAAATGGATTATGGTTAAAATTATATATTAACAAAAATTTACAGATTACTACTGGTTTTTCCATTTATGACATAAAATTTGGAATAATATTCAATTCTGAATATAGAATTGGAGTATATATGAGTCTTTAGAGGTGAAGATATGAACCCTTTTCAAATGATTAAAGATTATTGGGAAAATTTTAATACAAATCAAAAAATTATATTTTCAGTTATAACCTTAACGGTTATATTTCTGTTAATATTCCTTATTGTTTTAAACTTAAAACCAAATTATCAGGTCTTAATTAGTGGTGTTGATGAAAAGCAGGGTGGAAGAATTATTTCAAAGTTAGAAGAATTAAATATTCCATATAAAGTTGGACCTGGTGGTTCTATAATGGTACCTGAAAAATACAATAAATACGAATTATGGATGAAACTTGCACTAAACGGTGTTCTTGGAAATCAAGTACAGGGATATGAATTGCTTCAAAAACAAAGTTTTGGAGCTACAAGTTATGATAAGCAGGTAAACTATCAAATAGCACTTGAAGGTGAATTATCTCGTTCAATTTCGACAATGAAAGGTATTCAATATGCAAGAGTACATATAGTTATACCATCAAGAACTTATTATACACCTGCAGAACAATCTAAACCAACTGCATCTGTTTTGCTCTTTTTAGAACCAGGTGCTACTATAGAACCAAATCAGGTAAAAGCAATTATGGATTTTGTCGCTGGGGCTGTTCAAAATTTGGATCCAAAAGACGTTAAAGTTGTTGATAATAACTCAAGAAATTTAAGTGCTCAGGTTATTTCAGAAGGCAACATTGCAGATGCAGCTACAAAATTTGATTTAAAAAGGAAAATTGAAGAATATTATACAGAAAAAATAGAAAATAAATTACAAAGAGTTTTTGGAATGGGTGCTGTTGTTGTTATTCCAGAAGTGGATTTAAACTGGCAAAAAATAGAAGAGGAATCAAGAAAGGTACAACCTGTTAATAAAAATACTGGTTTAGTTGTTAGCGAACAAAAAGAATCTGAAGAAAAAAAAGCACTTTCTGGCACATCAAATGTCCCTGGTGTAAATTCTAATGTTCCTCCATATACAACACAGACCCCGGATAATCAAGGAACAGATACATATAAAACTTCTAAAACAATTACAAATTACGATTTTAACGAAATATATCAAAAAGTTACCGATGATAAAAATGGAGAAATTGCAAAAAAATCTATCACAGTATTTATTGACCTTGATAAATCACCTATACCTGAAAATGATACTACAAAAGCACAAATAAAAAGTGCAATATCAACGGCTACTGGTGCTACTCCAAGTAATATAAATATTTTATTTACTAAATTTAACAAAGAAATGGAAACAGAATATCAGAAAATTATTCAGCAATCTGAAAGAGCAAAAACAATTACCGTTATTACAATAATTTCCGTTATTTTCATATTTGTTTTGATTTTATTGATAATTGGTATTATAAATCTTAATAAGAAAAGAAAAGCACGAAGAACGCTTATTGAAAGGAAAAAGAAACTTGAAGAAGCTGCAACAAAAGCTATTGAAGAAATTGAACCTGAAGTTTCAGAAGTTACTGAAGATCAAAAAGCCTTTGAAAAGCTTACTAAAACTGTTGATTCAAGTTTAGATGATGTAATTGAAATACTTAAATATTGGATTAATCAATAATTGATTATAGAGGTGATATTATGGCTGCACCAAAATCTTCTGATATTAATGGTTTGAGAAAAGCAGCTATCTTAGTAGTTCTTGTTGGACCTGAAAGAGCTTCAAAATTATTAAAAGAGTTAACAGAAGAAGAGGTGGAAATGTTAACTCTAGAAGTTGCTAATCTTGGGAAAATATCTGATGAAGAAAAAAATAATGTTTTAAATGAATTTTTTGAGCTAATGAAAGTAAAAGAATTCATTAAAGAAGGCGGCGTAGATTACGCTAAAAAATTGCTTGAAGAAGCATTTGGACCAGAACAGGCTATTAAAATTATTGAAAATCTTGTTACAAACTTACAGGTTAAACCTTTTGATTTCTTAAAAAGAATTGATATCGCACAAATTACCAATGTTTTACAAAATGAACATCCTCAAACCGTAGCCTTAGTATTATGTTATTTACCACCTGCTGCTGCTGCTCAAGTTATTGCTGGTTTACCTGAAGATTTACAAGTAGATGTAATCAAAAGAATTTCTATTATGGATAGGGCTACTCCGGATGTTGTTAAGGAGGTGGAGAGCCGTATGAAAGACAGGTTATCATCATTTGCTGCACAACCATTCAGTCAGGTTGGCGGTATAGAAACTACAGCTGAAATAATGAACAATATTGATAGAACTGTATCTAAAAATATTTTTGATAGATTATCCGAATCCGATCCTAAGCTTTCTGAAGAAATTAGAAAGAAAATGTTTGTATTTGAAGATATACTTAAACTGGATGACAGAACTATTCAAAGAATACTCAGAGAAGTTGATACTCGTGATTTAACCTTATCTTTAAAAGGTGCTTCTGAAGAATTAAAAAATAAAATATTATCTAATATGTCTCAAAGAGCAAGTCAGATGATACAGGAAGAACTTGAATTCATGGGACCTGTTAGATTAAAAGATGTAGACGAAGCACAACAAAGAATTGTTGCTATTATAAGAAAACTTGAAGAATCTGGTGAAATAATCATTGCCGGTGGAGGAGGAGAAGAATTAATTGTTTAATCGAAGAGTTATTAAAGGACAATATATTATTTTCGAATCGTCTGAAGAAACTCAGGAGTTAGAAAAAGATGTAGCTGAAGATATAGCAAAAAAGATTATAGATGATGCTGAAAAAAAAGCAAAAGAAATTATAGAAAATGCGAAAGAAGAAGCGGAAAATATTATCAATGAAGCTCATTTAGCCTATGCTGAAGAAGTGGAAAAAGGTAGAAAAGAAGGTAAAGAACAGGCTGAATATGAGCTTAATAATCTTATTCAACAATATTCTTTACAACTTAATAATTTACTGGATTCTTTTAATAAATCCATTAATTTGGAAGTTTATAATGCAAGAATTTTATTATTCAACTTATTAAAATTATTAATTAATAAATTTTTAAACGTTGAAATTTTTTCTTCTCCTAAATGGATAGAAAATTCACTAAATAAAATTTTAGAAAAATTTGTTAATTTTGAACATATCAAAATTCATGTTAGTTCAAATATTATAAATGATTTTCCTGAATTAATTGATAAATTTAATTCTGTAGACAATATAGAAATAGTAGAAGATATTACATTACCAGATTTTTCAATGTCTATACACACAGATATGGGAAAAATCATTATTAATAAAGATGATGTGTTAAAACAGGTAAACGATATTATAGAGGAAGAATTAAACGATGAAAGATTATAATGAAATATATGAAAATATAAATAGAAAACTTAATTCACTGGATTTATTTTCTTTAGAGGGTATTGTGGATAGAATAACTGGAGTTGTTATTGAATCCAGGGGACCTGATGTGTCCCTTGGAGATTTGTGTTCTATTACATTAAGAGATGAAAATACAGCATTATGTGAAGTGGTTGGATTTGTTGGAAATAAAGTATTATTAATGCCATTTGAAGATGTTCATGGATTATATGTTGGAGCAAAGGTTAAAAAACTGAATAGAAAAGTTTCTATTGGAATTACTCAAAATTTGCTTGGAAGAGTATTAGATGGTATTGGAAGACCTATCGATGGAAAACCTTTAATTACAGATAAATATCGTTCTATTTATTCACCACCTCCAAATCCATTGATCAGAAATAAGATTGAAGAACCTTTATCTGTTGGTGTAAAAGCTATAGATGGTTTAATAACTCTTGGTAAAGGACAAAGAATTGGGATTTTTGCGGGAAGTGGTGTTGGAAAGAGTACATTATTGGGTATGATTGCAAGAAATACATCTGCTGACATAAATGTGATTTCATTAATCGGAGAACGTGGAAGAGAGGTAAGAGAATTTATCGAAAGAGATTTAGGGGAAGAGGGGCTCAAACGCTCTGTTGTGATAGTGTCTACATCCGATCAACCTGCTTTAATGAGAACAAAAGCTTTACTTAGTGCAACCACTGTTGCAGAATTTTTCAGAGATATGGGATACAGTGTAATGTTAATGGTTGATTCCTTAACACGCTGGGCTATGGCTCAAAGGGAAATTGGTTTATCAATTGGAGAACCTCCAGCAACAAGAGGATATACTCCAAGTGTTTTTGCTGAATTGCCAAAAATATTAGAAAGAGCAGGAAACTCCGATAAAGGTAGTATTACAGCTATTTATACCGTTTTAGTTGAAGGTGATGACTTTAATGAACCTATTTCAGATACAGTTAGAGGTATTGTGGATGGTCATATTATTCTATCCAGAAGACTGGCTGAATCATCACACTATCCTGCTATAGATGTATTGGCAAGCATTAGTAGGCTGATGTCTTCTGTAGTAACTTCAGAACATCTCGATGCTGCTTACACTGTTAGAGATATTATGGCTACTTATAATGATGCTAAAGATTTAATTGAAGTTGGAGCTTATAAAGAGGGAACTAACAAAAAAATCGATATTGCAAAAAAAGAAATTGATAATATAAATTCGTTTTTAAAACAGGGAACATTTGAAAGACCAACTTTTAATGAAATTGTTGAGCAACTAATTAATTTAGCAAAAAAACTAAAATAATATTACAATATATTTTTTTGACTTTCGCCTCATTAATATGGTAAAATTAGTGTTAAAAATTTTTTGTTGATTGGAGGAAAGTCTATGCCCGCGGAAATTCTCATTCCTATTATAGGAGTTAGTATTGCTATAATTTTGGCAATTTTAATGAAGGTATCTAAATTTTTTCTTTCTCCACATGCCTGGAGAAGGACCAGGGAAAGCTTAACTGCATATTTATATATTCTACCTTCTATGATTGTTTTATCGATCTTTGTTTTCTGGCCTATTATATATTCATTTGTATTAAGTTTTTTTAAATGGGACTTTAAAAATCAGGCAAATCCTCAATTTATTGGATTTGAAAATTATACGGAATTGTTTAAACTAAAACATCCTGTAGATTTGACTTTTAATGTTGCTTTTTTAGGTACCTTTTTTATTGTATTTTTCGTAGCTTATTTATTAAATGCTATTTTAGATTCAAAACGAATTTCCGATAAAAAGGTTAAAAAACTTGTTTTTATAAATGCGATATTTGGCTTAATAACCTTTGTTTTGTGGAATTATATAAATTATAATTTACAATGGATTATTTTCCTTTGGCTTGCTTTCTCTTATGTTGCTATTGCAGCTATGAAAAAAATCGAAGGAACTCCTGATAAATTATTATTAAGGTTATTAATTTTTATTGGAATATATATTTTAGGAATAAAATTAATTAAAATACCTGAAATTGTCACTTATTTAAGTATGGCAAAAGAAGAAGCGGATTTTCTAAAGGCCATTTGGAATACCAGCTATTATGTTTTGTTATCTATGCCTATAACAATATTTTTATCATTAATCATCGCCTTATTGTTTTATCAAGAAATACATGGAAAAGTTTTTTTCAGAACTATATATTTTATTCCTTTTGTAACCAGTGTTGTTGCTGTATCCTTAGTATGGCAATGGATATTCAATGATAATGGTCTATTAAATTATATCCTTTCTTTTTTTGGTGTGGATAAAATATTATGGCTAAAAGATGAAAAATGGACAATTCCAACAATAGCCATTATATCCATATGGAAATTGGTAGGATACTATTCAATAATCTTTTTAGCAGGTCTTCAAAATATAGATAAAAGCTATTATGAAGCGGCTGAAGTTGACGGGGCAACAACATGGCAAAAATTCGCCTACATTACCTGGCCTTTGCTTTCTCCAACAACATTTTTTATTTTAATAGTTTCTATGATTGGTGCATTTAAAGTATTTTCTGAAATATTTGTTCTTTATTCAGGACTCCCGGGTCCATACAACAATAGCGGTTTAACTGTAGTTTATTATGTTTTTGAAAAATTCTATGGTGAACAAAGAATGGGACAGGCAAGTGCGGCTGCATATGTATTATTTGGTATTATACTTATATTCACATTTATCCAGTTTGTAGCCGGGAAAAAACGTGTCCATTACGATTCTTAAGGGGGTCTTATAATGTCCTGGACAAAATTTATGAATACAATGGGAACTTTAATAGTTTATTTATTAGTTATTGGTGGGGCTATAGTAATGGCTATGCCTTTTGCATGGATGGTTGTAACTTCATTTAAAACAGGAAGTGAAATCTCTCAATGGCCACCAAAATGGACATCAAAAAATTTCAAATCTGAAATATCTGTAAATATTAAAAATTCACCTTCTACTTCGTTGGGAAATCAGGGAAGTCTTAGTTTAGCAGAATTTAGAGCTTCTCAAAGTGAGAGTGTTTATAACCCATATAAAAAAGTTTTAACTGTCGAAGATGATGCTGTAAGACGGGGTTTAATAACATTAAAATTTCCTGCTTTAAATTATGCAAATAATACTAATTTAGCTAATTTAATCAATGATATAAAAGCATATAATGCAAATTTTCCCTTAATACCAGAACTATCAAATAAAATTAATTCTCTTGAAAACAATCCTGAAAGCTTTGAAAATTTCTATTTTAGTCTATATTCATCTTCAAATGGTTTATTTAAAAAGGCACAAATACTTAAATCTCTTAATAAAGAAGTAAAAAAATCCATAAATTATATTGATAAATTTCTAAAAATTTCTTTAAATAGATTACCTTATCTCAGAATTAAAAATACAGATAATTCTATTATAAAAAAAGAAAAAGAAGAAAAAAAAGAAGAACTTAAAAATTATCTTGAAAATCTAAAAACTGATTTAACCAATATTTCAGTATTAATCTCAAATTATTCTAAAGGAACTGGTATAATATCAAATGATGAAATTAATGATATAATAGAAAAGTTAAATACAATTAAATTTATTTCATATACCGATATGTACTTAAGAAATGTTAATAGATTACTTGAGAAAAATATTTATAATGCCATTATACACAACAAAAATTCTTTAAAATTCAAATCTTTTTTTGAAAAGAAATTTAATGATATACAAAAATATTCCACAGATAAATTATTAATAAAATTTAATGTCCCAACAAAAGAAACCATGAAAAATAACTTTTTAAAGGCTCTAAATTCATCTGATATTCCAGAGGAGTTTAAAAAAGACATTAATCAAAAACTCGATATATTAAAGATTAAAGATAATTTCGTTTTAAACATAGAACATGATTTTAATGATAAAGTTCTACAGGAATTAAAAATATCTTCTGAAGACTTGTCAAGAACGTTGATTATTATAAGAAGCTTATCAAAAATTAAAAATGTTAATCTGGAAAATATTGATACTTATCTAAACAGCTTTGATATTGATTTTATAAAAGAAAAAAATCTTGATAAAAGGAAACTTTTAGATTTATCTATTTTAAGAAATGTATATAATAGAGTGCTTGAAAATTTCAATAAAGTATATTCTGATGCTATATCAAAAGTAGATTTGTTAGAAAAACCTGATATTGTTGATAAAGTATATTATAGAAATTATTCAAATATCGAGATTTATTTTAAAGACATCTATGCATTATAGTTTCTCGATGAACAACCAACTATGAAGGCACAATTTACACCTTCTCAAATATTTGCAAATGTTTTCCAGAATTATGTCGATGCATGGAACGCTGCTCCATTTTCAAAATATTATATAAACACAGTATTTATGGCAACATCAACAACAATTTTTGAAATCATTATTTCTGCAATGGCAGCTTTTGCTTTTGCAAAACTTGAATTCTGGGGCAAAAATATTTTATTCACACTATTTTTAGCTACAATGATGGTTCCTGGAGAAGTAATGCTTGTTCCAAACTTCATAACAATCAGTAAATTTAGATGGCTTGATACATATTATGCATTAATTATTCCATGGATAGTTAGTGTATTTGCAATATTCCTTTTAAGACAGCAATTTTTAACTATACCTAATGACTTATGGGATGCTGCTAAAATCGATGGTAGCAGTAGCTGGAGATTTTTATGGACTGTTATGGTTCCACTAAGTAAACCTGCTTTAATAACCGGTGCTTTGCTTAAATTTGTTGGCAGCTGGAATGCTTTCTTGTGGGTTTTGATTGTAACCAAATCTCCAGAAATGAGAACATTAGCGGTTGGTTTGCAAACATTTACAACAGAATCAGGAACTTTATATAATCTTTTAATGGCTGCTTCTACATTTTCTGTAATTCCTATAATTCTGTTATTCATATTCATGCAAAAATATTTTGTAGCAGGAATTGCACGTTCAGGATTGAAAGGATAAAAAATGGAAAGAAAAAAAATTATCGTTGGCAAAAAAAAGAAAAAAGAAAAAAAAATTAATATTTTTAAATTGATTCTTTATTTTGCTATAATCTTTGTAATACTATATTTTGGCATACAAATGGTTCGTATGCTATTTATATATGCTGAACTAAGTAATGAATATAAAAAAACGCAAAGTGAATTTGAATCATTAAAAAGGAAACTTAATGCTATAGAAAAAGAAAGAGATATGATAAAAAAATTATTGGAAGAGAAAGGTGTGACAATAAAAAATGGAAAAATTAATTATAACTACGTCCCACAAACCATCGAAGGAACAACTTCAGCGAGCCAAACAACTCGCTGAACAATATGGTTTAATATACAAAAATAGAAGACATTTAAAAACAAACAACATTTATTTTGTTGTAGAAAAAAATCTTACTGTTAAAGTAAAAAAAGACGACTTTGAATTTTTCTTTCATCCTTCTATAGTGAAAATAAGAATGAAAAATTACGTATCGGATAAAAAAGATTATTTATTAAACAATTTGGCATTAAATGGAAATGAAACAGTTTTAGATTTAACTTTTGGTCTTGGAAGTGAAGCTTTGCTAATTGCTTCACAATTAGATAATGGAAAATTAATAGGTTTAGAAGGATCTTTCCCTATATATTTTGTTGTAAAAGAAAGCATTAAATATTATCCTTATAAGATAAAATGGTTAAAAGAAGCATCTAAAAAAATAGAAATAATAAACGATAATTATAAACGTTTTATTAGAAAACAAAAAGATAATAGCTATGATATTATATATTGTGATCCAATGTTTGAAAATCCGGTATTTGAATCATCTGCCTTAAATCCTTTAAGGCGGTTTGCTGTATATGATGAACTTGAACCTTCTGATATTGAAGAAATGAAAAGAGTGGCAAAAAATAAAGTAATCATTAAAGCACATGTAAAAGATTCTATATGGGATAAATATAAATTTGATAAAATAGACGGAAGTAAAAATTCTGGTGTATTTTATGGGGTGATTTATTTAAAATGAAAATACCTGTTATATTAGGTCCAACTGCTGTCGGTAAAACAGGTTTACTTACTGAACTTGGAAATAACTTTGAAGTTGTTTCTTGTGATTCCAGACAGATATATAAATATATGAATATAGGAACTGCAAAACCTACAGAAGAAGAACAAAAGAAAATAAAACATCATTTAATTGATTTTGTTGAACCAGATCAATATTATAATGCATATATGTATAGAATGGATGCATTAAAAGTTATAGAAGATATATTAAATAGGGGAAAAATACCTGTTATTTCTGGTGGAACTGGTTTATATTTTGATGCTATTTATAAAGGATTTTTTGAATCTCCAAGCTCATTAACATTAAGAAGTTATCTGAGAAAATTAGAAAATTCTCAACCTGGTATAATAAGAGAAATTTTAAAAGATGTTGATCCAGAAAGTTATTTAAGAATACATCAAAATGATTTAAAAAGAAGTATTAGAGCATTAGAAATATATATTATTTCTGGGAAAAAAATGTCTGAATTAATAAAAAATCACAAAATTCAATCCCCCTATGAATTTAACATTATTATATTGGACAGAGATAGGAAAGAACTTCATGAAAGAATTAATTTAAGAGTTGAAAAAATGCTAAAAGAAGGATTAATAGATGAAGTAAAAAATTTACTGAAAATGGGATATAACAAAAACTTAAATTCTTTGAATACTATTGGATATAAAGAAGTATTAGAATATATTGAAGAAAAATATGATTATGATAAAATGGTTCATTACATAAAAAGGAATACAAGACGATATGCAAGAAGACAAATAATTTATTTTAGAGGATATGATAATGTAACCTGGATAAATTTATCAAACGAAAAAAATCCAGTTGAAAAAATTAAAAATCTAATATTTTCAAATATTGAATGAATATTACTGTTTTAATTTAAAGTATTTTAAAGGGGGAGTTGGAATGGCAGAAAAGTTTAATTTACAGGAAAGGTTTTTGAATTTGTTAAGAACAAATAAAATCGAATGCAAAATCTATTTTGAAGGTGGTTTTCAAACTACAGGATTTATTAAATCCTTTGATAATTTTACTATCTTATTGGAGAAAAAGGGACAACAATCTCTCGTTTACAAACATGCAATAAAGATGATTGTTCCAATGAAATATGTTAGATTATTCCAACAGGAGAATACAGGAGGCAATCAAAACTAACAGATGTTCAATTTTTTTAATTATTATATTTCACTATCAAAAATTATTGCTATATGTTTTTAAATCCAGAAGATCACAATCTTCTGGTTATTGTGTTATAAATTCAAATTTTCTGTAGGAGGTATGTCATGAAAAAACTAATTATTATCTCATTAGTTCTTTTAAGTATCGTTTTTGCTTTCTCACAAAGATTTTTGCCGCCTGTTAAAGATTCTTATCTCACCTCTTCATTTGGTGAATATAGAGATACAGGAGACAAACCTCATTTTCATTTAGGAATAGATTTTTCATCATTTTCCAGAATAGGTTATCCAGTAAATGCTGCAGCAGATGGTTATGTGTATAAAATATGGATAAATCATAAAGTATACGGTAATACTGTATTTTTATATCATCCTGATTATGACTTGATAACTGTATATGCACATTTAAGCTCTTTTAAAGGTTTAGTTGAAGAAATCGCAAATTCTGTTATCAGTGAAGTAGGAAATACCTTTGCAGAAATAAAATTTCCAGAAGATGAAATAAGAGTATCAAAAGGAGAAATTATTGCATATTCTGGTAAATCTGGAGAAGCTGAAGTACCTCATGTCCATTTTGAAGTTAGGGAAATTAAAAAATCCGGAAATGAAAAAGTTGAAATTGTTAGAGATGCTCTTGAATTTGTTGATTATGTTGAAATGAGACCAAGAAAATTGGAAGCACTGGAAATAAGATCAAACAATAGAACATTTAAACTTTTAGAAGATCAAGTTACGGAAATTCCCTTTGCATCTTTACCTAAATTAGCAGTAAAAGCCGATGAAAGAATTGGCAATAATACCAAAATTGTGCCAAGAAAAATTTCTTTACGTATAAATGATGAATTAGTATATGAAATAGAATTTGATGCAATTAGAACAGATGAAATGTACTCACCAAATACAATATACGGAAATGGATCAAACATATTTACATATTGGATTAAATTATATTCTTCTTCATTTATAACTCCAATAAAAGTCAATAGATGGAATGAAATTGCATTTACATTGAAAGATAGGAACCCTGCTGAATTAATTTTAGAAGATATATGGGGAACTGTAAAAGTTTATAAGTTAGTACTGGTAAAAGAAATGTAACTTAAAATACAATAGATTTTATTTTAAAATTAATTTTTTATAAGTGTATTGAGGTATATTTCTGGTATAATAATACTTTGGATATCGATTATAATATTAAATAAATTAAAAAGGAGGAAGAAAATTGAAAAGAAGACTTTTTACAAGCGAAAGTGTTACAGAAGGTCATCCAGATAAAGTTGCTGATCAAATATCAGATGCTATATTAGATGCGTTATTAGAAAAAGATCCTTTTTCAAGAGTTGCAGTTGAAACGCTTGTAACTACAGGAGTAGCAATGGTTGCTGGTGAAATATCAACAAAAGCATATGTTGATATTCCAAAAATCGTAAGACAAACAATATTGGACATTGGATATACAAGAGCAAAGTTTGGTTTTGATGGTGAAACTTCAGCAGTATTGGTTTCTATAGACGAACAATCACCAGATATAGCTATGGGAGTAGATAAAGCATTAGAAGCTAAAACTGGAGAAATAAAAGAAGAAGATCCATATGAAAAATTAGGTGCTGGTGACCAGGGTATTATGTTCGGTTATGCTACAAACGAAACTCCAGAAATGATGCCTTTACCAATTGTTTTAGCTCATAAATTAGCATATAGACTTGCTGAAGTTAGAAAAAATGGAACATTAAAATTCTTAAGACCAGACGGAAAAACACAGGTTACTGTTGAATATGATGAAAACGGAAAACCTGTTGAAGTAGAAACAGTTTTAATATCTACACAGCATGAACCAGATGTAACTATTGAAGAAATTAGAGAAGCTTTAATCGAGCATGTAATAAAACCAATTATTCCTGAAAAATTCTTAACAAACAATACAAGAATTTTAGTTAATCCAACAGGAAGATTTGTATTAGGTGGTCCACATGCCGATACAGGATTAACAGGAAGAAAAATTATTGTTGATACATATGGCGGTTGGGTACCACACGGAGGAGGAGCTTTCTCTGGAAAAGACCCTACAAAAGTAGACAGATCAGCTCACTATATGGCACGTTATGTTGCAAAAAATATCGTTGCAGCTGGCTTAGCTGATGAAGTTTTAATTCAATTAGGTTATGCTATAGGTGTTGCAAAACCAGTTTCTATTTTAATAGACACAAAAGGCACTGCAAAAGTAGACGAAGAAAAATTATACAATGTAGTAACTGAAATGTTCGATTTCAGACCTGGTGCAATCATTAAAAATTTAGACTTATTGAAACCAATTTACAAAAAAACTGCTGCTTATGGTCATTTTGGAAGAACAGATGTTGAATTCCCATGGGAAAGAACTGATAGAGTTAACGATTTAAGAGCAGCTTTTGGACTATAATAAAATAATAATATAAAGGAGGAATATCAAAGTGCCAAACGTTAAATCAGCTAAAAAAAGAGTAAGACAAACAGCAAAAAGAAGATTAAGAAACAAAGCTTATAAGACAAGAGTTAAAAATTCAATCAAAAAAGTATTAGCTGCTATTGAAGCAAAAAAAGAAAAAGAAGAAGTTATGGGTTTATTAAATTCAGCATTTTCTGTAATTGATAAAGCTGCTAAAAAAGGTGTTATTCATAGAAATAATGCATCAAGAAAAAAATCAAGATTACATGTTAAAGTTAAAGAATATTTAGGAGAAGATGCCTAATAAAAAATTCCCGGCTTTGTCGGGAATTTTTTATTTCACTTTTAATGTGCACAACGCAGCATTAAATGCTTTTTGTCTACAAATTAAAATATCCCTGGTTTAGCCAGGGATATTTTTTTAATATTTATTTATTACAAAATGATCGAGAATTACATTAACAGGGATAAATCCATCTTCTTTTTTCTTATCAGTTTGTTGTGCAACACCTTTTACAACAACCTTTACTTGATTTTCAGTAACATATAATTCTACAAAATGATGTAGACCTACTATATCTTTAATTGTAAATGGATATTTATCTTCATATGATTTTACTTTAGTATATAATGGTGCGCCTCCACCACCAGTTACAATATAGTCTATACCATTATTTTCAAATCTTTCATACATATGGAAATGACTGTTAAATACAATATCTACACCATATTTTTCAAATACTGATTTCCAATAATTAACTGTTGGACTTACAGGTTCTACTCCATATTCCGTACAATTCGTCCAGAATGGTTCATGGAAGAATACAAATTTCCATTTTGCATCTTTATTCTTTTCTAAATCATTGATTAACCATTGTGTCTCTTTTTCCATACCTTCTTTATCTTTTTGCATCAATAATACATCTGCATCTAAAACAATAAAATGTGCAGGTCCATAATCAAATGAATAATATTGCTCGTTATAATCTCCTCCACCTTGTGGAGTTACAAATGAACTGAAATAGAATTTAGAATTATATTCATGATTACCTAATACTGGATAGAATGGAGATGTTGCTGCCATATTTTTAATTGCCCAGAAGAATCCATCCCAATCTCCTAAAATTCTACCATCCATTACTAAATCACCATCATTTATAACAAATGCTGGTTTTTGCTCAGCAATTTTATCAGCAACTAATTTATGTCTCTTATTATATGTTCTTGTATCCCCATATACTACAAATTTAAATTCTTTAACTTTCTCAGGTATTGTTTTAAATGTATAACTTTCTGTTTCAAGACCTTTAGCTGATCCTTTTTCAATAACTAATTTATAAGTATATTCAGTTCCAGGATTCAATCCTGTTATTTTTAAATGATGCATAACTGTATCATTTACATCTTCATAAACTTTTCCATTAACTATAACCTTACCTTTAGCAGGAACTAAAGTTTTCCAATTTACATAAACGCTATCTTTGGTTAAATCTGATAAATAAGGACCCCATAATACTTTATTTTCTTCTGCATATTTTCCAATAACAGGAGATGCTGTTAGCATTTCTTCGCCTTTAACTGTTATTTCTGGAGATTTAACTGTATTCATTCCAGCTAAATCAATTTTAACTGTATAATTTCCTTCTTTAGCAGGGAATGTATATTCTCCGTTTTCATTTGTATATGCAACAACATATAATATTCCATTTTTATCATATACATTAACCTTTGTATTTTTTATTGGATTTCCATTTTCAAAAGTAGCTTTTCCTTTTACTAATGTATAATCAACACTTCTTAAATCAAATGCTGTTTTTAATAATGAAGATAAATCTCTATCAACCATGAATATTCTCTGGAATGTTACTTTTTCACCATTTTTAATAGAAACAGTCTTAATTTCCGGATCAGCAAAAATATAAGAAATATGAATATCTCTTAATTTTCCTTTTTCTCCTGTTTCTGTTGTTGTAACACCATAGGCAATCTCTTCACCTTGAGCACCTAATAAATCTGTATCAATTCTATTTACTTTATATCCAAGACCAAATGTAAATGGTCTTGCATAACCAAAGAATGTTGCATCACCTAAAATCATTTTATCTTTATCTTTTCCACTTTGATTTTCTAAAGTTGTTTTCATTATTAAATAATTTACTCCAGGTAATAACATATATGTTGAAGTTATTTTAACTCCTGGTATATCTGAATGATGTCCTACAAGTTTTAAAACAGCTGGTCCACCATCAGAACCATTATTTAATACAAATACATTTTCGTAAATTGCCTGTTTTGGCCAGCCGAAATATGTATGCATTTCATCAAATTGATCTTCTCCTCCAAGATAAACAGCGTCAAGAAGGTTTCCGCCTGATTTCATATATCCATGGTAATTACCAAGATTCCCTATTAAAAATTCAACTTTTTCATTGGCTAAAATATAATCTCCAACCTTACCATCTGCAGCAGGTCCTGGTAATAATTGACTTTTATCCGTAACTTTAAAAGCTTTAGCATTTGGAAATACGGATATAGCTAATAATGCCACTAACAATAATAAAACAAAAAACTTTTTATGCATTCTAACCCCTCCTTTAAAGTAATATATCCTTAGAAAATATATATGCGTATAGAATATAATGTTACACCTTTTTTCTTATTTTGTCAAATTCTATAACACCAATTATTTTCTTTTTTAATATCTTTAAAAGTAATTATGTTCTAATAATAAT
Organism: Marinitoga aeolica; assembly: GCF_029910535.1. Taxonomy (NCBI): domain Bacteria; kingdom Thermotogati; phylum Thermotogota; class Thermotogae; order Petrotogales; family Petrotogaceae; genus Marinitoga; species Marinitoga aeolica. The sequence goes on along the minus strand of NZ_CP069362.1, from coordinate 1,114,235 downwards.
AAAATCCAGCCTTTAGGCTGGATTTTTCCCTAGTTTATTTATTTAAAAGTATATTCTTAATTTCATCTATATGTTTCATTAATTCATCAGATGTTATTTTTACTTCTTTCAATAAATTCTCATTATGTTTTTTATTTTTATATTCAAATTCTTTAGCATAATGATGTAATCTCTCATGTAATGACAAAACCTTATTCCATTTTTCCTTAACTTCATCTGGGATATTAGTCGAAACAACCTTAATAAATACTCCAAATCCACATTTTTCAGGATTATCTTCTGCTAATAGTCTTAAATTATTGTTTGTTGAATCTTCAAAGCTTTCTACCCATTTTCTATGAGCTTCTTTTGCACTTTCCAATTCAACAACTAAATCTTCTTTTGTAAACAATTTAAATGCTGAGAAAATATTTACTGTTTTAATTAATTCATATGATTCTTTTTCAACTTTATTCAATAATTTATCATTTCTTTCTTTAACATATTCCTGTTCTTTTACAATTTCCTCCATATCTTCTTTCAATGAATTAACTAATTCTGTAATATTTTGTGATGATGCAGAAAGTTCTTCTACTGCTGCTCCCTGTTCTTCAGCACTTGCTGCAAGATTATCTGAATAATTTGAAATCTTTTCAACAGAATCTATAAGTTCATAAAGTTTTTCAGCTGTTTCTTTATTTATGGATAAAACGTTATTTATATTTCCAGACATTTCTATAACCATCTCAGAAGTTTCATTTACACCATTCATAACTTCTCCAAGATTTTCCCTTATGCTTTCTGCAGCTTTTCTACTTTCTTCAGCTAATTTTCTAATTTCATCTGCAACTACAGCAAAACCTTTTCCAGCTTCTCCGGCTCTTGCTGCTTCTATTGCTGCATTTAATGCCAATAAATTGGTTTGCTCTGAGATACTCGTTATGGTTTCAACAACATCATTAATAATTTCTGCTTTCTGTGAAACTGATTTTACCTTTTCCACTATAGGAATCATATTGTCAGATATTTCATTCATAGTTTCATTTACATTATCCAATCCTGTTCTTCCATTTTCTGCTATATCTGTTATTTCATGCGCAATGCTACTTAACTCTACAGCAGTGTTTGCTAAACTCTGGATATTATCTGAAATTTCAAATGTACTTGCATTTTGCTCTTCAACATAACTTGTAATATTATTTAACGACTCTTGATTTTTCATCAATGATTTATCAATTCTTTCAAAATTATCATTGAAATTCTTTAATTCGGTATTTATAGAATTAAATTGAGCAATGTTATTCCTAAATCTATTGAAGAAATTCTTTAAAGATATTCTAAATGATTCTATAAATATATTAAAAAATCTGGATATTTCGCCTATTTCATCTGTTCTATTATCTTCTAATTTCGTAATTAAATCTCCACCATTTTTAGATAATTCTCCTAATTTATCTCTTACATTATATAATGGTTTCATTAATCTGGAAATAAATAAATATAAAACTATTAAAACCAGAATAATTATTACTGATATAGTGATAATTATCATTTCTAATCTCAATATCGAATTTTCAAAATTATTTGTTTTAGTAACTGTTAAATTATCGTTTATCTTTTCTAACTCATCAAATGCATTCAATGCAGGTCCATCATCAATTTTTATTGTTTTATCTATTTCTGCTATTGATAAGCCCTGTTTTTTTAACTTTGAGGTTAATATAATATTTTCTCCATATTTTCTAAAAGTTGCTTCTATTATATCAAGATATTTTATTTCTTCCTGTGAAACATCGGGAATTTTCTTATACTTTTCAAAATCTTTTAAAACCTGTTCTTCTTTATTTTTAAATCTATCTATATACTTATCACTACCTCTTAATACATAATTTTTAAATAAATGAATTCCTCCACCATAACCAAATTGCTCTTTTATGTCAGAAAGAAGCTTTTGTCTTTCGGTTACAGTACTAATGTAATTCTCCCATTTTAATTTTAAACCTTTCATTTCATTAACTACAAAAAAACCAATAATAGAAAATATAACAATACCCAAAAGTACCAACACAAGCATTTTTGTTTTAATTTTCATTTTTTCACCCCTTTTAAAAAATATTATAATTTTATATTGTATACATATTATATCATACTTCTTTTTTATATTTAGTATAAAATTCAAATAAATATAAATAATATGAATTATTTTTACATTAAAATAATAATATTTTTTGGTATATATGATATTATTATATTAAGTTTCACATTAAAATAATTGTGTCTTTTAAAATATATTTCAAGCTTAAAATGATAAGGAGGATTAAGAATGCATGATAAAATCGGGGTATTAAAGTACTTTCTCAAACCCCAACATTATGATAAATATCCATTAAAATGGAGTGAAATTTTTGGAAATAAAAAAAAGATATATGTGGAAATTGGGTTTGGTAGCGGTGAATATATGACTGCTTTAGCCAAGAATAATCCAGATATTAATTTTATTGGATTCGAAACTTCATTAACTGCCCTATATAAAGCACAGGTGAAATTTTATAAAAACTATATAAAAAATGCACGTGTTATTCAAGGTGATGCAAGATTATTGATCAGAGAATTATTTCCTTCAAATTCAATTTCAAAATTAATAGTTAATTTTCCATGTCCATGGCCAAAACAAAGGCACAAAGAGAGACGTATATTCATAGAATCATTTATAAATACCCTTGCGGATGTTTTGAAAAAGGGAGGAACAATAGAATTAGCAACAGATGTTGATTGGTATGCAAATGAAGTATATAATAATTTCAAAGAATCTGAATTTTTTGAAGCAGAAGAAATAATAGAGAATTTCGAAAGACCTATAAAAACAAAATATGAATTAAAATGGGATAAAGAAGGAAGAAACAAATATTTATTTATAGCAAAAAAAGTTAAAGATAATAAAATCAAAAGAGTTTTGGAAGGAGTGAGTGAATTGCCACACAAATCCATTAAAAATATTGATATTGATAAATTAAAACAATTAAAAGATAAACATATTAAAGAAAATAACATGAGCTTTACAGTAAGTTCTATATATGAAGACCTTTTAAACGATAGATACTTATTAAGAGTAGTTTCAACTGATGATGATTTTATGCAACAATATTATGTATCAATTTATAAAAAAACTAATGATTGGCTTGTTAAACTAGATTCAACTACCATACCTTATAGAACACCAGCTGTTAAATTCACTATATACAAAATTGCTGAATTAGTTGAAAGATAAAAAATCTATATATAAAAAATTGGCCAAAACGGCCAATTTTTTATATTTCTTTTATTTCATTATAATTTCTTTTAAAATTAAACAAAAATATGGTTGATATTAAACTTATAATTGATAATACCAGCATAAAGAAATTCATTCCACCCATTGAATAAAATAAAGATAAATATGGTCCAAAGAAATTTCCACTTATTCTAAATGCAGAAAATACTGCCATTCCTTTTTCTTCAAATCCTACTGAAAGATATGATGCATATTCGCTGCTCATTGTTAATGATAATCCAAGGAATAAACCTGAAATAACTATTAACAATAAAAATACAACTATAGAAAATGTACTTAAAAATATTGCTAATATTAATGTTGCAAATGTTGCTAATGGAATCCATATTTTTACTCCACTAATTTTATGTTTAAAAAGATTTCCGAGCATCAAAGATAAAGCGAATATTGATATATAAATCTTTCCAAAAATAGGGTTACTAATATGTTTTTCTATAAATAAAGGCATTGTTGCTTGAAATCCGACAATAACAGCAAGAGTTAAAATTCCAAAAAATGCTGCCAAAAATATTCTTGGCGAAAATTTAGTAACCTGTTTTTTAACATTTTCTGAATGTATTTCTATAATTGGTAATTGCTTATAAACAAATAATGTTCCTATAAATAATATAACTCCCACAGTCATTAATATATAATGAGACATATAAATAAAACCTGTTCCTATTATTATAGGACCCATTACAGCACCAAAACTTGCTAAGAATTCTACCAATCCAAAATATTTCGTTTGTTCTTTTTGTGAGAATTCTGCTTTTGAAATTACAGTTAAAGCGTTAGAAAATAATGCCGAATCAGCTATACCCTGAATTGCACGAAAAATTATTGCTAATATAGGCAATTTTAAAGATAAACCTGATAAATATATTGCTGTACTCCATAAAGCCATTGAATATAAAAATGTTTTACTTTCACCTTTACTCTCTAATATTTTTCCCCAAAAAGAACCAAAAATAATCGATACTAAAGGCGTAATTCCTATAAATGTACTTGCAAGTAAGGTAGAATCAAATATTTTTGTTAATTGTGGAAAAGACGAAGCTATACCTACCTGAACAAAAACCTGTAAAAAGGGTAATATAAGAATATATCTTAAATTTTTTTTCAATGTCTTCAACCTCCTGAATTATCTATTCTTAACTTTTCCTGTCAACTTTAAACTATGAAAGTTAAAATCGCATGTATTTTTTTTACCCTATTATTAATTTAATGATAATTATTAATTCTAAAACCCTTTTTAAATCAAAGCTTAAACGGTTTGTAACTGAAAAAATATTCTGCTCTACAAAATATTTATATATGTTATAATATAAATATAAAGTTTATAATTTTCAACGAAGTTCATTTTATAAAAATTTTTATTCATAATTATTACGTAAGTTAACAACATGAAATGTTTATAACTATGTTTTTAGTTAATTAATTTCCAACAATTGTGTGTTCAGAATTTTTCATTATAAACGCTAATAACAACTATAAACGTTGAAAGTTTGTAATTTAAAAACCTAAAAAAATTTAATAACAAAAAATATAGAACAAATATACCTATATTTCACTTTAAACAAAATCTACTATGAAAATCAAAAATTTTTTTCAAACTTTTCAACGTATTATAAAAGGTTTAAATAAAGGATTTTTATTACTTATTAACAAATAACATCACTATAGCACCTACACCTATAAATAATATATATAAAGGAGATTTAAAATGAAAAAAATTTTGTTGTTTACTCTATTAACTATTTCTATCTTATTTTTACTTGATATTATATTCATAAACACATCCACAAATAAAGATTTAAAAACACTAAAAATTAAAAATACTGATACACAGATAAAAGATATACTAAATATAAATACTAATAATTCTCAAGAAGAAATAAAAACAAAAACATGGTTTAAAATAATAACAGATGGAAAATCTTTAATATTCAAAGATGTTATTTTTATCAACGACCAAATTTATATTTTTGGACAAAATGAAAAAATAAATAAAAATTTATTTATATTAAACATGGATAATAAGGGAAATATTCTATTTCAAAAAGAAATAAGAATACCATCAACAACTAAAATCAATAAAGTTGAATATATTTATAACAATTTCTATATAGTAGGAACACAAGATTACAAACCAGTTATATACATAATAGATAAATCTGGAGAAATGTTGAAATCAAAAATTTTTGAAAAAAATGGTGAGTTTTTAAAAATTATAAAGGATGATTATGATAGTATATATATTGTTGGTTATATAATAGAAAAATCAAAAAAAACAGGATACTTTCTTGAAATTAACAAAAATTTGGAAAAATTAAATGATTATAAAATCACATGGTATAATAATGAATTTCTAACTGATATCGTTACTGATAGAGATTATATATATTTACTTGGAAATACAAATTCTACAGCTAACAATAATAATGATATATTTTTAGTAAAACTCAATAAACTAAATTATAATGACTATTCAATATCAAAATTCGGAAAAGAACAACTTAATGAATATGGATATTCATTATTGAAAGAAGATAAAAACTTTTATATTATAGGATATAGCACTACATTTAATAACTTTCCATGGAAAATACTAACAATAAAAACAGATAATAAATTTAATACAATATGGAGAAAAGACTATCTTTTAAAAAGATCATCAAGAGGATTTTCAGCAAATATTCTCAATAATAGAATAATAATTTCTGGATATGCTTTAGAAAGAAATGATGATTTTGATGGTTTTATAGCTTTACTAAATAAAATTGATGGCATTTTATTAAAAGAAAATTATTATGGAAAAGATTATGATGAAAGAATTTTAAATTCAAAATTGATAAATAATAGTGTTATTATATCTGTTGGTTATCAAAAAAAGAAAGATGTTATTTCTGGAGTAGTATTATATACAGATACCAATGGAAGACTCAACGGTTTTATGAAATAATATGTTATAATTACTAATGTAAGTACAAGCTTTGTAAAAAAATAAATACGTTTATCTATTTTTAATGTTATGCATTAAAAATAGATTGAGGAGGATATATAATGAAAAAAAATAAAATAACTTTATATCGGTTAATATCAAAAAATATTATGACTATAGTTATAACTGGTATAGTAGCAGTTTTAATCGTTATAACGACAATAAGTTATTTAAATTTTCAAAAAATTGAAAATTCATTTAGAGAAAATGCCAAACAACTTGTAAGTATAACTTTTAATTCATTATACAGCACAATATACGATTTCGATGCTAGATATTATAAAGGGTTGGACATGTTTATAGAATATTTAAAAACAGATCAAGAAGATTTAGATAAAAAAATAATGGATTTTATGTATGTAAACAAAAGATTAGGTGAAGAAGCAACCATAACTAAAGTGGATATGAACACTCTCAATTCAAAAATTAAAAACAAAATAAAAGATTTAAAAAATTTTGATTATTTTGTAGAACTTGATTTAACTTCTAAAAATCTTATCAGAAATGTTTATTTAAAATTAAATGATAACTTCTATATGTTGAAAACATTGTTACCTGTTGGAAAAATCGAAAATATTATAAGTAATCTTGCACTTTTAAAAGAAAAATATGATTTTATAAAAGACATAAATATCTGTACACACACATTTGAAGGGTTATCTGATAAATTTCCGGAATTAAACAAAGAAGATATAGAATATTTGATGAAAGCTTTTGATACAGAAAAAGAAGTAATAATTGAAAAAAGAAATGGGATTAACTTTTATAGTATATGGAAATATGAAGATGAAAAAACCCTTTTTAGACCTATAGGAATTGTATTAAAACTTGATTTTAGCCAATTTAAAACAAGTATGTTTATTAACTTTTTAATGTTTATTATAGCTCTTGGATTTATTTTATATATCATTTCAAAAAAAGCACACAGAGTTTCAAAACAAATATCCAAGCCTTTTGAAATTATGCTGGATAACATGAAAAAATTTCAAGAAACGAGATATCTTGAATTTGATAAAATTATGGAAAAATGTGATATTAAAGAAATAAATGAATTAATGACAGAATATCAAAAAATGACAGAAGATATTATGTCATCATTTGAAGAAATAAATGCTATGAATGAAGAATTGGAATCATCATATAAAGAAATAGAAAAGGTTAATAACGAATTAGAAGAGGCCTATTTGAATTTCAGTACACAGCTTTCAATAATTGCAGAAGGTTATGATGAAACAACTGGTAACCACGTAAATAGAGTAGGAGAATTATCAGCATTTATTGCTCAAAAAATGGGAGTAAAAGAAGAAACAGTTGAAAAAATAAGATATTATGCCCCGTTGCATGATATTGGTAAAATAATGATACCAAAAGAAATATTAGAAAAAAAAGGTAGATTAACAGAAGAAGAATTTGAAATAATGAAAAAACATACTATTTATGGATCTTTGTTAATAGGAGATTCGCCAAAATTTGAAATAGCTAGAAATATAGCTTTATATCATCATGAAAAATACAATGGTAATGGATATCCATATGGTTTAAAAGGTGAAGAAATTCCATTATGTGCTGCAATAGTATCAGTTGTTGATGTATATGATGCTTTACGTTCGGAGAGACCATATAAACCAGCATTTTCCCATGAAAAAACAATGGATATACTTATTAATGGAGATGAAAGAACGAATCCAGAAGATTTTCATCCAGATGTCTTAATGATTTTGAAAGAATATGAATTTGAAATAAGGGAATTATGGGAAAAAATAAATCAGAATAGTTCAAAATTACTGGAGTTATTAAAAGAGATTGATAAAAAGTAATTACATTAAGGGGATGAGAAATAGAAAATATGGTTATGTATCAAAATTCTGTACATTTAATAGAAGAAATTGATTCAATGTTTCATCCAGAATCTATGCCAATTTTGGCAAAAACTTTAAATGATTGATGAAAAATTATCTATTGTACTTGAAAAGTATAAATATACACCTCCTCAATGCTATGAGGAGGTGTGTTAATTATGCTCCTAATTCTAAAAATTTAAATTGTGAAATATATAGATTATAATAATGACCTTTTTTAGCCATTAATTCTTCATGATTACCTACTTCAAGAATTTCTCCATTATCAATATAGAATATTCTGTCAGCATTCCTAATTGTAGATAACCTATGAGCAATAACAAATGATGTTCTACCCTTTAATAATTTTTTAATTCCATCCTGTACTAATTTTTCTGTATATGTGTCAATATTAGAAGTAGCTTCATCAAGAATTAATATTCTTGGATTTGCTAATAATGCTCTTGCAAAGGATATTAATTGTCTTTCACCAATTGATAATCTAACCCCTCTTTCATTTACATCAGTATTATATCCTTTTTCTAATTTGATTATAAAATCATGTGCATGTACAGCTTTAGCTGCTTCTATTATTTCTTCATCAGTAGCATCTAATTTTCCATATCTAATATTATTTTTTATTGTATCAGAAAATAAAAATGTATCTTGTAGCATAATTCCCATTTGAGAACGTAATGATTCTAAATCAACCTTTTTAATATCATGACCATCTATTAATATTTGACCTTTTTGTGGATCATAAAATCTACTAATTAAATTTACTATTGTTGTTTTTCCTGCTCCTGTTGGTCCAACCAAAGCAATAGTTTCACCAGGTTTGATTTTAAAAGATACATTATTCAATACAATTTCTCTATCGTATGCAAAAGTAACATTTTTGAATTCAACTTCACCTTTTATTTTTGGCATTATTTTAGCATCTTTTGGATTTACAATATCTGGTTTTGTATCTAAAATTTCAAATATTCTCTCACCTGCCGAAATATTAGTAACCAATGAATTATAGAAATTACTTAAATTCATTATAGGTCTCCAAAACATTCCAATATATCCAACGAAAGCAACAACAGTACCTACAGTAACTTGATTTAAATCAATCATTTTAACACTTAAATAAAATACTAATACGCTTCCAATTCCCCAGGATATAAAAACCATTGCCCAGAACCAATCATTAACCTTAACAGCATTTACAAAAGAATTCATCATTTTATCTGTTAAAAACTTAAATTTTCTATTTGTCTTATTTTCTGCAGTAAATGATTTAACAACTCTAATACCCGAAATATCCTCATGTGTAAAAGCGTTTAATTCAGACCTGTTATTCCTATATTCCATCCATCTTTTTCTACTTATACTTTCTATTAAAAATAATCCAAATATTAATAAGGGTAAAATAATCATAGAAGCTAATGCAAGTTTATAATTCATATAGAACATGATTCCAGCAACAAAGATCAAAGTTAATAATTCTGGTATTAAACTGGTAATACTATTAGAAAATAATTGTTCTAATGAATTTACATCATTTACAACCCTGGCTAATATTTTACCCACAGGACGACTATCAAAAAATGAAAAAGATAATTTTTGTATATGTTCATATAATTCATGACGTATATTCAATACAATCTTATTAGTAATCTTTCCCATTTCTACAATTCTTATTCTTGATAAAACTAAAGCAATAATATTTAATAATAATAATATTCCACCAATAATAATTAAACCTCTTATGTCTTTATTAGATATATAATCATCAATAGCCACTTTAAAAAAATAAGGATTAATTAAATTAATTACCATAACTGTTACCATTAAAAATATAACTAAAATAGTTTTTGGTATAAATGGTTTTAAATATTTAAATATTCTAAAAACGGTATTTATTTTTTCAAACTTCATTAGATCACCTCATCTCTTACTAAATCTTCAAAGTCTTTAAATTGTTCTTTAAATATATCATAGTATTTTCCACGCTTCTCTAATAATTCCTCATGATTTCCTCTTTCAACTATTTCGCCATTTTCTAAGAAAATAATTTCATCAGCATTTTTTACAGCAGATATCCTATGAGCTATAATGATTTTTGTATTTTGTTTTTCTTTAGAATATATACTTTTCAATAATTCATATTCTGTATCCATATCAAGTGCGGACGTAGCATCATCAAATATAATAATAGGAGCATGTTTTAATAATCCTCTAGCTATTGTTAAACGTTGTTTTTGACCTCCAGATAACCCAAGTCCTCTTTCTCCTACAACGGTATCATATTTTTCTGGTAAATTAATAATAAAATCATGTGCTTGAGCTTCAATACATGCATTAATAATATCTTCATCAGTAGCATTTTCATTTCCATATTTAATGTTTTCTTTTACAGATTCAGAAAATAGAAATGTATCCTGGAAAATATAACTAATATTCTTTCTTAATGATTTTAATGAAATATCTTTTATATTTATGCCATCGAGTAATATTTCACCTTCATAATCTTCGTAGAATCTGGATATTAAAGAAATTAAAGTACTTTTTCCGGAACCTGTAGGTCCCATAATAGCTAAAGTTTTTTCTGCTTCAATTTTAAAATTAATATTTTTTAATACATATTCATTTTCGTATTTAAAACTTACATTTTTAAATTCTAATGTACCTTTTACATTTTCTAAATTAATTCCATCATAATTTTCTTCTTTTTCATTAAATATTTTTTCAATTTTTTTAGCAGATGCATTTGCTTGAGATAAAATGTTTGATAACCATCCAATTAATCTCATTGGCCATACAATCATCCACATATAGCCATTAAATGCAACTAATGTACCTAAAGATATATTTTCATTGATAACAAACATACCTCCTATTGTGACTACTAAAATCAAAGCAGCATTTCCTAAAAATTCTATTGTTGGAAAATATTTACCCCATATTCTTGATTTCATAATGTTTAAATTATAATTCTCATCATTTAATTTCAAAAATTTCAATATTTCATGTTTTTCTCTTGCAAATGCTTTAACTAATCTTACACCAGAAATATTTTCTTGTGCTGTTGTATTAATAACAGCAGTTTGATCACTAATCTTATCAAAAGCTTTTCCTATTTCATTTTCTAATTTTGTTGCTAAATAAGCTATAAACGGTGCAGATATTAAACTAATTAATGCTAATTTCCAATTTAAATAGAATAATACAATACTACCTAAAATAAAATATAATGAAAATTCAATAGCTAACCCAATACCAAAACCAAATGCCATCCATATATTATCAATATCTTCACTAATTCTTGACATTAATTCTCCTGTATTTGTCTTATCAAAATATTTAAATGATAATTTTTGTATATGTTTAAAAACATCATATTTTAATGATTTACTTATTCTTGAACCAACATAATCAAAAGTAAATTCTTGAACATAACCCATTAATGCTCTGAATATGGTGATAAAAAATATGGATAATAAAGTTATGAACAATAAATTCGTTTGTTTGTTGATAATTATATTATCAATAACAACTTTATTTAAATATGGAAGTATTAATTCAGCAGCTACACCACCTATCATACCTATTGCAGCTATTAATATAAACTTTTTTTGATTAAATACATATTTTAATATACTTTTCATTATATAACCTCCTGTAAATCAATAATTGCATCGTTTGAGTTCTAATAATAAGTCTTTAATTTTTTCCATTTCATTAAAACCTTCATAATAAGATTTTGGTTTATTATTTTTGTTATAAACCTTTTTCTTTTTTTCAAACATAAAATCACCCCCTTTTCCACAATTTCGTTAATTAAAAACCCACCTTACAAATTTTAAAATCATTCTTCCACTCCTTTCTATAAAATATAATGGGCTATGGTATATACCATAGCCCATACAAAACAAAAAATGGGCTATGGTGTGATAACCATAGCCCAAATTAAATACTTTATCATCAATAATAATTGATGTGAGCAAGGTTATCACAGAAAATAGACACACTATTCCCACTATCTGATAATGTGAGCGCAAATAATCTTTTAATTAACATGTGATAACCTCCTCTCGAAAATTTATATTTTTATACAATCCTATAATAACACATAATAAAAAAAGAGAAAAAAAGAACTAATATTGATTATAGCTAATTACGTCATATTATTTATTATTATAAACTAAAATCTATATAACATTAAAGAAAATTAACAAAATAACACAAAAACATTAATTTTTTAATTAATCCTTTTTTCTTAATTTTACAGCAGTACCGTAAGCAAGTATTTCAGCAGCACCTTGCATTACAGCGGAGCTTGAAAATCTCATACCTATAATAGCGTCTGCACCTAATTTTTCTGCTTCATCAATCATCCTGTTATATGCAACATTTCTTGCTTCTGTAAGCATTTCTGTATATCCTTTAATTTCACCACCAGCTAAAGTCTTAAAAGCAGCAGCAATATCTCTTCCTAAATGTTTTGAATGAACAGTGTTTCCTATAACTACACCTAAAACTTCCTCAAATTCGTATCCTGGAACATATCCAACTGTTGTTACTATCATATAATTTCCCCCTTTCAATTATCTTTTATCCAATCAACAATATCTTTAATAACTTTTTTATCAACATGTCCTTCACTATAATATTCATATGGATTTGGATCCCCTTCACCCTTAATGAATAAATGATTTAAATCATCATATAATTTAGACTGTTCTTTTTTTGTATATTTTTTTAAAATATCATAATCTTTTTCTGTTACTTGATAATCTCTTTTTCCCTGTAATATTAAAATAGGTAAATTTAAATCAGGTAAATATTTAGTAGGCATATATTCCCTTAATTCTTTATAATAATATACTGGTGCACCAAGTACATTTACATTATCATCTAACTCATTATTTTTAATCTTTTTTAATTGTTCAATAAGAATATCATAAACCTTAATATTTTCAGCATCTTCGAATTTTTTTAAATATTGCAATTGTTCTATACTTAAATCTTCTAATGCTCTAGCTGGTGCTGCCATTAATATTATACCAGATATATTATCATTATTTTTTGCAATATATGGAGCTAAATATCCACCTAAACTATGACCTAAAATATAAATTTTATCAACATAATTTAGTTTTTTTAGATAATCTATTGCATAATTTACATCTTCAAATACTTCATCGTTTAAAGTAATATTTTTCATTTTATTTCCGTATATTTTAGTTCTTTTATCATATCTTAAAACAACAATTCCATTTGTTGATAATCCATATGCTAAATCCCTAAAAGGCTTATTTGGGCCAATAGTTTCATCCATGTCATTTGGGCCAGAGCCGTGTATTAAAATAACAGCAGAAAATGGTCCTTTTCCATTTGGTACAGTTAGTTTTCCATTTAATTTCCATTTTTCACCTAATGTTATGTCTATTTCTTTGAATTTAGATGTATCTGCATAACTTGGTATATTATATGTATAATTTTTTGCCTGATTAAAAAATAATCCAGCAATTTTTCCATTTTTATCTACACTAATAATTATAGATAATTTTGTTTTTTCAAATTTTGATGTAATTATATATACTTCATATTCACCATTTTTTGTAAAATCTATTTTTTCTATACCTTGAAAATTTCCATATGCTTTTTCTATTGTTTCCCATGTTTGCTTTAATTTTGATTCGGGTAATTGTTTTTTCATAATTTCTATACTCATATCAATAGCTTTATCAAATTGATGTGAGTATAAGTATTTTAAATAAATAATAGCTGTATTTTGATATTTTGAAAATCCAACAATTGATAGTATTAATACAAGAAAAATAGCTAATTTTTTCATAGAAAATCCCCCTTTAAATTTCTTTGTTTTTAAATATATAATAACTGGCTAATAATATAAAACCACCAACAACAAATAAGCTTTCAGAATATATCCAATTTATTTTGCCTTCTGATAGTATTTTTTCACCCAATGCATAACTATAAGTATTTAACCATTTTAATGGTTTTATGAATCCAAGTGCAGTAATAATTGCTAATAATCCAGCAGAAGATAAAATTGGTTTAACTTGGTCATTGAAAATTATAGAAAAGAATACTGTAATATTATTCCAAAACCACACAGTAATTAAACCATGAACAATATACTTTAATGCATATTCATTTAAGAAATCTTTTCCAGTAAAAAATGAGTATATTATTGGTAAAATGCTACCTATTATAATAATAGAAAATCCAATAATTAAACTTGAAAAAACTTTTGAATAAAATACATAATCACGAGATTTTCTAACCAATAAAAATTCCATAGTTCCATTTTCTATTTCTCTTGAAAAAAGAGGAAATGCTAAAATAATTGCAAAAATAGGTATCATTTGACCAAAATTTTTTCCAAACCATTGTGTGAATATATAAAAATTCCAATCATGTAATTGTGAAATCATACTATTAAGACCAAATTTATTTGCATATGTTTCAATTACAGCTTTATTTTTTTCTAATACACCAAGTAAAATATTTTGAAATGGAGCAATAGAAAAGAATAAAATAAGAGTTATTATAAAAATTACAATTGCTCTAACTTTCATATCTAAAAATTCTTTTCTCATTTCCATTCCCCCTTCACAATAGCTTCAAATATTTCATCAATAGTCACCTTTTCACCTTCACTACTTTTTACAATCCATATATTTTCATTTTCTAATTCTTTCCATAGATAACCTTTTGTTTTTTCATTTTTTGGTAATGCTATTGCAGAATAATTATTTTTTATATCATCTAAATAATCATTTTCTAAAATTTTTCCTTTTGACATAATAGCAATTCTATCTGCAATCTTTTCTACTTCAGAAAGTATATGGCTTGTGTATAATATACTTTTTCCATCATATGTTAATTCTCTTATTAAATCTAATATAGTATTTCTCATCAACGGATCTAATCCCCATGTTGGTTCATCTAATATATATAAGTCTGCATCTTGTGCAAGAGTTAATGAAATATATAGTTGAGTTAGCATTCCGTGGGATAAATTAGATATTTTTGTTTTTTTATCTAATTTAAATTCATTTATTAAGTTATATGCTTTTTCCTTAGAAAAATTATTTGTAATAGACTCTGTTATTTCTATCATTTTTTCTACAGTATAACTTTTGTATAATTCTTTTTTTTCTGGTAAATATGCAATTTTTCCATTAACTTCAATATTACCGCTATCTTTTTTTCTTAAACCTAATATGCATTTTAATGTAGATGTTTTACCAGCACCGTTTGGTCCTAATAATCCAAAAACTTCACCCTTATTTACTTCAAAAGAAATATTATTAACTGCAGTTAAATTTCCATATTTTTTTACTAAATTAGATACTTTTAAAATCACATTATTCACCTCCATATATTTCATCAATTACCTTTAATAATTTATTTTTCTCTATCTTTAAATTTTTTGCAGAGAGGACAACTTTTTTGAATTCTTCTATTTTGTCATTTAACAATCTATCCTTATCTATACCTATGACAATATATCCTGATCCTCTAACAGATTTTATTATTCCTTCTTGTTCAAGCTCTCTATAAGCTCTTGCCACAGTATTTAAATTTACTCCAATTTCTTTAGCTAATACTCTTATTGAAGGAATAAATTCATCTTTTTGAATTTCTTTTTTAGCAATTTTTTCCTTTATTTTATTTTTTATTTGTGCATATACAGGAATATGTGAATGAAAATCTATATAAAACCACATAATTATCACCTCGGTGTACTATTATACTATTACAGTAGTAAAATGTCAACTAAAAAATGAATAATTTTTAAAGATAAGCAATCAAGCTGTCTGAGTGATTTTAACTTTTTGGATAACCTATAATATTCTTCTAATTTTGTTTGTTATATTTTAACTATTTAGAAATCATAAAGAAACAAAAATATTTTGTTTGTAACAAAAAAGGTTTATACTATAGATGTAACCACCCCCGGGGTAGAGGGGTATAAAAGGAGGGATTATTATGAGTGAAAATAAAGTTATAACTGAAAATAATAAAATTGTTGAAAAAGAACTCAGTGTTATTGGAATGACATGTACCTCATGCGCTCTTGCAATAGAAAAAAAATTAGGAAAGTTGGAAGGTGTAGAAAAAGTAAATGTGAATTTTGCAACAGAAAAGCTTTCATTAAAATTTGATCCAGAAAAAGTTGATGAAAAACTTATAAAAGAAGTAGTTAAAGATGTTGGATATGATGTTGAAGCTCCTGTAGAAAATAAAACAGTTACTATTCCAATTGAGGGAATGACATGTGCATCATGTGCTAATGCAATTACAAAAGAAATCAATAAACTCGATGGAATCAAAACAGTGAATGTAAACTTTGCAACAGAGAAAGCGGTTGTTTCATATGATCCAAATATTACAAGATTATCCAAAATAAAAAAGGCTATTGAAGAAGCAGGTTATAAACCACTGGAAGCAGATTCTAAAGATAATGTGGATTTTGAAAAAGAAAGGCGTGAAAAAGAAATTAAAACGTTATGGAGAAAATTTATAGTTTCGGCAGTTTTTTCTATTCCATTATTATATATTTCAATGGGGCATCTATTGGGGTTAAAATTACCAGGAATTATAAATCCAGAAATTAATCCGTTTAATTTTGCTTTAATTCAACTATTATTGGTTATTCCTATAGCTATAGCAGGTTATAAATTTTATACAATAGGGTTTAGAAATTTATTTAAATTAAGTCCAAATATGGATTCATTAATTGCAATAGGTACATCAGCCGCAATAATTTATGGTGTTTTTGGAACAATTCAAATTTATTTTGGAAATACAAAATATGCAAATGATTTATATTTTGAAACTGCGGGAGTTATAGTTACACTAATTCTTTTAGGTAAATATCTTGAAAGTGTTACTAAAGGTAGAACATCAGAAGCGATAAAAAAATTAATGGGATTACAACCAAAAACAGCGCTCGTTTTTCAAGATGGAAAAGAAATTGAAATACCGGTTGATGAAGTAGAAGTAGGAGATATAGTAATAGTTAAACCTGGTGAAAAAATACCAGTTGATGGAACTATTATTGAAGGTCATACCTCTATTGATGAATCAATGCTTACAGGAGAAAGTATTCCAGTAGAAAAAAATATAGGGGATAAGGTTATAGGAGGATCTATAAACAAAAATGGAAGTATAAAATTTAAAGCAACGAAAGTCGGAAAAGATACAGCATTAGCTCAAATAATAAAATTAGTAGAAGAAGCACAGGGTTCAAAAGCTCCAATTGCAAAAATGGCAGATGTTATTTCTGGATATTTTGTTCCAATAGTTATAACAATAGCTATCGTTGCAGCAATAGCATGGTATTTAACAGGAGCAGGTCAAATATTTGCATTAACGATATTTATTTCTGTATTGGTTATAGCATGTCCATGTGCATTGGGATTGGCAACACCTACAGCAATAATGGTTGGAACAGGTAAAGGCGCAGAATATGGTGTATTGATAAAAGGTGGAGAACCACTTGAAACAACACATAAAATAAATACTATAGTATTTGATAAAACTGGAACAATAACAGAAGGAAAGCCTAAGGTTACTGATATTTATACAACAGGAAAATACTCTAAAGATGAAATACTTATTATAGCGGCATCTGCAGAAAAAGGTTCAGAACATCCATTAGGTGAGGCTATTGTAAAAGCAGCAGAAGAAAAGAAATTAGCATTGAAAAAAGTAGATAAGTTCATGGCTATTCCGGGACATGGTATTGAAGTAATAATAGATAATATGGACATTTATCTTGGAAATTTAAAGCTTATGAAAGATAAAAATATAGAAATAAGTTTAAATGAAGAAGCAAGTAAATTGGCAGATGAAGGAAAAACACCTATGTTTATAGCAATTGATGGAAAATTAGAAGGAATAATAGCAGTTGCTGATACAGTAAAACCATCCAGTGCAAATGCTATTAAAAGACTTCATAAAATGGGAATTAAAGTTGCAATGATAACTGGTGATAATAAAAGAACGGCAGAAGCAATAGCAAAACAGGTTGGAATAGATATAGTTCTTGCAGAAGTTTTACCACAGGATAAAGCAAATGAAGTAAAAAAATTACAAAAAGATGGAAATGTTGTAGCAATGGTGGGAGATGGAATAAATGATGCACCAGCTTTAGCTCAGGCAGATGTTGGTATAGCAATAGGTTCTGGTACAGATGTTGCAA
Source organism: Marinitoga aeolica (assembly GCF_029910535.1). NCBI lineage: Bacteria > Thermotogati > Thermotogota > Thermotogae > Petrotogales > Petrotogaceae > Marinitoga > Marinitoga aeolica. The sequence continues at coordinate 1,095,873 of NZ_CP069362.1, read as the reverse complement.
TGGAATCAGCGGATATAGTTTTAATGAAAAGTGATCTTGAAGATGTAGTTACTGCTATTCAATTAAGTAAAGCTACAATAAGAAACATTAAACAAAACTTATTCTGGGCATTTGGTTACAATACAGCAGGTATTCCAATAGCAGCAGGTTTATTACATGTTTTTGGTGGTCCATTATTAAGTCCTATGATTGCAGCAGCAGCAATGTCTTTCAGTTCTGTATCAGTTTTATTGAATGCACTTAGATTAAAAAACTTTAAACCTAAAAATTAAAAGGAGGAGATATTATGAAAAAAGTAATTATTATTGAAGGTATGTCATGTGAGCATTGTGTAAAAAGAGTAAGAAAAGAATTAGAAAAATTAGAAAATGTAAATGTGTTATCTGTTGAAATTGGAAAAGCAGTTATAGAAGGAGATGTTTTAAAAGATGAAGCTATTAAAGAAGCTATAGATGAAGCAGGTTATGATGTTAAAGAAATAAAAGATGAGGATGAACATCATGAAAACATTCATGAAAGTCATGGACATCATATGAAACATAAAAAAATGCATCATAAAGGACATTGTCATTAAAAAATCTAAGGAGAGGACCTCTCCTTAGATTATAAAAAACGAGGTGAAAAACAATGCATAATAATAAAAATAGTTTAAATATATTAAAAACAGCAAAAGGGCAAATAGAAGCAATAATAAGAATGATTGAAGATAACAGATATTGTATAGATATATCGAGGCAAATATTAGCTTCTGTTGCATTATTAAAAAAAGCAAATACAAAAATATTGAATAATCATCTTGAAAGTTGTGTCAAAAACGCTGCCTATTCAAATGATCCAAAAGAGATAAATGTAAAAATATTAGAATTGGAAGAGGTAATGAATTATATAAGTAAAAATTTATAAGGAGGCGAATAAACATGTTGCCAGAAATAAATGAAAATATGAGTTTAAAAGAAATTATGGATATGGATAATAAATTATTTGATGAATTAAAAAATTTTGGATTTGATATTTGTTGTGCAAAAATGAGTAGTTTAAAAGATAGCTGTAAAGATAAAGGTTTAAATGTGAATGTGGTTGTAAGAAAATTAAATGATGTTGTAGAGGAAATAAATTATATAGAAAAATTAATTTCAGAAAATGAATAATTCTAAGGAAATTTTAAGGAATGTATGTTATACTACAATTGTCCCACCCGTATGGGGGTGTTAAAAAATAAAAGGAGGTGGAAATTATGAAATATGGAATATTAAAAGAAACAAATTATGGATTTGAAGAAGCAATATCAAAAATAAATACAGAGTTACAAAAAGAAGGATTTGGAATTTTAACAAGAATAGATTTAAATGAAAAATTTAAAGCAAAATTGGGTATAGAATTTAAAAAATACACAATATTAGGAGCATGTAACCCAAAGAATGCCCACAAAGCAATATTAGCAGAAGAAAATATAGGTTTATTTTTACCATGTAATGTAATAGTGTATGAAAAAGATGAAAAAACAGTTATTGCAGCAATAAAACCAACAGTAGCAATGGAATCATCAAATAATGAAAAAGTATATGAAATAGCTAAAGAAATTGAAGATGCTTTAACAAGAGTTATTGATAATCTTTAAAGAAAGGAGATGAAATTATGATGCATGGTTGGGGTTGGTCAGGTTTTGGGCCGTATGGTTTTGGAGGATATAGTTTAATAGGATCATTTATAAGTTTTATATTTTTAATAATATTTCTTGTGGTGATTTATTTTGTAATAAAAAAGATATTTTTTAATGGAAATTTTAATTTTAAAAATATTAATAGAAGTAGTAAAAATGAAGATTACGATGTATTAAAGATTTTAAATGAAAAATTGGTCAAAGGTGAAATTACAGAAGATGAGTATATCAGAAAAAAAGAATTAATTTTAAAAAATTTAAAGTGAGGTGATTGGTATGATGTTTTTGTTTCTTATATTAATACTATTTATAATCTGGTATTTTATGAAAAATCCTGATGCAGCTAAAAAATTAGGAGAATTTCAAAATAGTACAGAAGATTCCAAAAAAGAAGCTTTAAAAATATTAAATGAAAAATTTGTAAATGGTGAAATTACAGAAGAAGAATATTTAAGGAAAAAGAAACTTATTGAATGATGGAAATATTTATGAATATCTGGAATATATGAGGTGATTTTTATGAATGAATTAATGAGAATAGTTGATATAGATGAAGAATATGTATATTTGCAGGCTCTTGAAGCGTCAAATTGTAGTTCATGTGCAATAAAAGGTTCATGTAATTTAACAGGAGATCCAAATAGAAAAATTAAAGCAATTAATTCCAATAAATTAGATTTAAATAGAAATGAATTTGTTTATATAAAAAAAATAGATTCGCTGGAATCCAAGGTAGCATTTATAATGTATGGAATACCTTTGCTGACAATGGTTATAATTACTGTACTTCTATTCTCATTTGGTTTAAATGAAATAATATCTTTTATTTTAGGATTAACTGGTATGTTGATATCATATTATTTCATACATTTGTATGATAAAAAAGTTGCAAAAACAAAGTATGTTCCAGAAATCATAGAAAAAGTTGGAATTTATAAAACTTTTCAGATATAGGAGGTGAGAATATGTCATGTGGAGGCGGAATATTTGGTTATCATGGGAGAGGATTATTTAATAATCGACATCATCATTCTGAGGATTATCCTAGAAGATCAGAAGATTATTATAGACAAAACCGACAGCCGATGTTAGAAGAAACTAATAGAAAAAGTAAAGCACTTGATATATTAGATGAAAAATTTGTTACTGGAGAAATAACCGAAGAAGAATATCTCAGAAAGAAAAAAATTATATTAAGTAATATTGCAGGATAGCAAGAGGTGTTTAATATGAAGAAATTAATATTAGTATTTGTTATGTTGAATTTGATAATATTTTCGTTTAGTAATATTATAGATTTATCTGTTGAAAAAGTATATAAACCATATCTTAACGATGAAAGTAAAGGGTATTTTGACATTTATGGAAGAGTTAGTGTATTTTCATTATATACAAACATACCATTGGCACTTAATAATTTTTATAAAACAGATTTTAGTGAAATCAGAATATATCCAGATAAAAATTTAAATTTAGAAAATATAAAAATTGGAGTAGATGTTGTAAATACAAGTTTTAAAACAAATAGATTAACTTTTTTTCCTATGATGCATATGATGTATTTTAGAAGAGTAAAAAGAGAAAATAATATTGAAAATAACATATATATTCCTTTTAGAGTTGCTGTAGAAAATGAAATTAAAAATTTAAATGATTATAAGAAAATAGAAATTGTTTTAAGTAGTGGAATTGTATTTAAAGATAAATATATGATAGAAGTGGGAGTAAAAGATAATATAGAAAATATTATAAACTCATCATTTAAACTTAATTGGTTAATAGGTTTTAGATACAATATATTTTAATTGGGAGGTGAAATTATGCCATGTTGGGGTTGGAGTGGATTTTATGGATATGGAATAATTGGCTCTTTAGTTGGATTTGGATTTATGATTTTATTTTTAATTTTAATATATTTCATATTTAAAAATTTATTTAAAAACAATCATTCAAGACAAAATCAGAAAAATAAAGTAAGTAATGAAGATGTCTTAAAAATTTTAAATGAAAAATTTGTTAAAGGTGAAATTACCGAAGAAGAATATATAAGAAAAAAGAAACTTATCGAATAGGAGGGAATAATATGAAAAGTAGATTTTTATTGGGTTTAATGTTAATTTTTAGCTTATCATTAATTTTCGCACATGGTGGAGATATAGAAAATCAGAGTAATGGATATTATACAAATATTCCAACAGTTAGTATAGATTTAAAAATTATGGAAATAAACGAGCAGGTACCTATAGCATTGGCTGTTGATGAAAAAGGAACATATTATATATTAAGATTAGAAAATATGTTTATGTTTTATAATAATTTACCAATAGAAGCTGGAAAAGAAGTAAACGTAAAAGCAACAACATTATATAGTTTTTCAAAAGTAGAAGAATTATTAGTAACATCGATTGAAATAGACAATAAAGAATATATTATACCTAAAAACTTTGGCTACGGATACCCAGGAATGATGGGTGGAAACATGATGAATGGATATGGCTATCCAGGAATGATGGGCGGAAATATGATGAATGGATATGGCTATCCAGGAATGATGGGTGGAAATATGATGAATGGATATGGTTATCCAGGAATGATGGGTGGAAATATGATGAATGGATATGGATACCCGGGAAATATTAATAATTATGGTTACCCAGATACTCCAGGTAATACACAAGAACCAGAAATGGATAATAATAATATGATGGGAAATAATTAAAAGTAAATAATTATATAAAAGCCCCCTTAATAATAAGGTTAATGGGGGGCATTTTGATAATATTTATATAAGGAGCGAATCTAAACAATGAAAAACAGAAATCTATTTAGATTTATTATAAAATACCGGCTCTGGATAATTATTATTTCAATAATTCTTACAATTTTTTTGGGCATATTTGCCTCAAAAACAAATATTGATATGGGAACCTACACATTATTGCCAGAGAATGATCCGGAAATAATTAAATTCAAACAAATATCTGAAAATTTTGGTGGCTTCGATAATTTAATTATTACAATAAAAGGAAATGACAATTTAAAAATGGAACAGGCAACTGAAGAAATTGCCAAAAAAATAAAAGGATTATCAGAATTTATAAAATATGTTGATTATAAATATCCTGTAGATTTTATAAAAGAAAATATTTTACTTTATATAAATGATGATTTATTTTATAAAAGCGTTGAACTTCTAAAAAATAATCCAAAGGTATTAAAATTATCCCAGGAAAAAAATAACCTTTCAAAAATGTTATTATATCTAAGCTCCAAAAATTCTTTTAATGAACAGGACTTGAATTTTTTAACAGAATTATTTAATGATGAAAATGAAGATTTTTTCAAAATATTAGATATGAAATATTATTATAATGAAGACAAAAAAAATTTACTCATTTTTTTAAGGCCAACAGATGCAACACATGACATGAAATTTTTTCAAAATATGGTTAATGCAGTTGAAAAAAGTTTAAATCCTATAATGCAAAAATATCCTTCATTAAATATTGGAATTACAGGAATGCCAAAAATTATGTCAGAACAACAGGATAATTTAAATACAAAAATTGCAACCATATCTACTATTGTATTATTTCTTTTAATAATTCTTTTTATCTTTTCATTCAAAAAATTTTCTGCATCAATATATATTGTAATTCCAATCTTAATAGCCATCATCTGGACACTTGGTATAAATTATTTAATAATAGGAAGATTGAATATAGTTACAAGTATTTTTTCTATTTTACTTCTGGGACTTGGAGTAGATTTTTCATTGCACTTTTTAACCAAATTTTACTATGAAATAAATTCAGGGAAAAATGTTTTAGACAGTTTGGAGATGGTATTTCATCAAACCCTTCCTGGAATCTTTGCCGGTGCAATAACTACAGCTGCATCTTTTTATGTTTTGATGTTTTCAAAATTCAAAGGATTATTTGAACTTGGTTTTATTGCAGGAACTGGCATTTTAATGTCTCTTATAACTATAACTTTCATTTTGACAGCAATTTTATCTTATTCAAAAATAAAACCATCAAAAATTCAAAAAAATGTGATAAGTAAAAGGTTTACAGATACTATTATAAAATATAATTATATTGTAGTGATTTTAATACTTGCAATTATATTCATACCACTCTTAATAAATTTCAGGATTGAGTTCAATTATAATGCTTTTGATTTATTACCTGATATCCCTTCTGTTCGTCTGGAAAATTCTTTAAAAGAAGAATACAATAATTCTTTTGAATATAATATATTAGTTGCAAATTCAATTGAAGAAAGCAAACGGCAATATGAAGAATTGAAAAAAACTGATATATATTCTGAAATTGATTCTCTGGCATTATTAATTCCTGATAATCAATCTGAAAAAATCCCCATTTTAAAAGATTTATATAATAAATATTTAACTACAGAAAAACCTAAAATTGCAAATGTGTCTTTAAAATTAGTAATTATGCTTGTTCAAAATTTGATAGAAAACAAAAAAATTGATAACACTTTTTATATTGATAAAACCAAAGAAGTATTGAATTATCTAAATAACTTAAATAAAAACGAACTGGATAATCTTCAGAAAAATATAAAAGAATATTTTTATTATGTAATTAAAAGTATGGAAAATGCTACAACAAAAGGTGAAATTTCAATTGATGATTTACCTGAATACTTAAAAGATAAATATCTGAGTAAAAACAAAAATATTGCAACTTTCGTTTTCTTAAAAGATGGTTTATGGGATGAAAAAAGCATGAAAAAAGTTTATACCATTTTAAGAAATATTGATGAAAATTCTACAGGAACTACATTTGTATGGGTTAAATTAATAGATTATATCAGAGAAGATTTATTAAGAAGTTCAATTTATGTTTTTATTTTAATATTTTTTATAGTGCTTATTTATTTTAGAAAATTGAAAATAACTCTATTAACTTTAACTCCAGTAATACTTGGAGCTTTATGGCTTTTGAATTTTATGTCTCTACTTAATATAAAGTTTAACATAGCAAATATTGTGGTAATCCCTTTAATACTGGGTATAGGAATAGATGATGGAATACATATGATTCATAATTATTTAATAAATAGAAGTATAATTGAAATGATAAAACAATCCGGTAAAGCTGTAATAATTACTTCATTGACGAGTATGATAGGATTTGGTTCCTTATACTTTGTTAAAGACCCTTTAGTTTCACAAATGGGATTTTTGTTATTTTTTGGGATTTTCTTCTGCTTAATCATTTCCCTTACAATTCTACCACTTTTTATACAATTATTTAAAAAATCAATTTTTAATCAAAAATAAAATATGTCCCCTTTACGGGGACATATTAATTATTTTCTTGCTATAATTAATCTGACAATATCTTTGTATAAATAATATGTCTTTTCAATTTTAAATCCAGATTTTTCAATATTTTTTTCTGTTTCTCTAATCATTGACGTTCCAAGAAGCAATTTTGTAAATGGATTCATCATATATAAAAATATATTATTTATAAAACTAGCACTTTTCATATGTTCTAAAAAAACTGCTTTACCTGTGTTTTTTAACACTCTTCTGGCTTCTTTTAAACCTTTAATGGGATCTGGAACTGTACAAAATACAAATGAAGAAAAAACCGTATCAAAAGTATTATCCTCAAATTGAAGATTTTCAATATCCATCTGTAAAATTTCTATATTTTTAAATCCTAATTGATTTTTTCGTTTTTTAGCTATTTCAATCATTTTTTTACTGAAATCAATTGCATATCCCTCAAAATTTTCTGGATAATATAGTAGATTTTTACCTGTTCCAACACCTAATTCCAGAAATTTTCCATCAATATTTTCAAATAATTTTTTTCTAAAGTTCGAAAATAACTTTTTTTCAATATATCCTTCAAAATAGTCATACCACTTTGCTACATTATCATATTTTTTTGATGTATTCATAAAAACACCCTTTCCTTATTATTTTAATTATATTATAACTCGAAAATAAAACTTTTAAAATAAGATGCAAAATAAAATTGAATATGTAAAAGATAAATATCTGGATAAAAATAAAAATATTGCAACTTTACTATTTTGCCGATATTACTTCATTTATTAAAATTTTTTGAATAATATTTGATAAAAATTATATAATATGATATAATAATAAGTACCGAATCATATACGGGGGGGTTATATTATGAAGAAAGTTTTTATACTCATTTTTTTATTGTTAACATTGTTAAGTTTTTCTGTGAAAAATGTTATTTACATGATTGGTGATGGAATGGGAATAAATCAAGTTATGCTTGCAAGTTATTTAGAAGGCCGATTAATGAATTTTATGAAAACTCAAAATATAGGTCTTGTAACTCTGCTAATAGTAATGTAACAGATTCAGCAGCAGCTGGAACAGCTTTATTTTCTGGGTTTAAAACAAATAATGGAATGATAGGAATGTTACCAGATGGAACAATTGTCCCAACAATTGCTGAAATTGCAGCTCAAAATGGAGTAAAAATTGGAGTTTATCCACATCAAGAATTACGCATGCTACACCAGGAGCTGTATATGGACATGTATCAACACGAAAAGATGGAAAAGATTTAATAAAATTAGCACAAGAAAAAGGATTTGATTATATTACAACTAAAGAAGAATTGATGAATTATAATGGAAATAAAGTTTTAGGATTATTTAACTATAGTCATCTTCCGGCTGCATCAGATAGAGTTAAAGAGCCTATGTTAGCTGATATGACAAAAAAAGCTCTTGAAGTTTTATCAAAAGATAATAGTCCTTTTTTCTTAATGGTTGAAGGATCACAAATAGATTGGGAAGCACACGGAAATGATCCATATGGTGTATGGAAAGAAGTTTTAGAATTTGAAAAAGCATTCAATGTTGTAATGGATTTTGTAAAAAATAATCCTGATACATTAGTGGTAATAACAGCAGATCATGAAACGGGTGGATTAGACCTTTCAACAGGTGGATATTATTTTGATGTTGAAATGGTAGGAATTTTACTAAAAATACAGATTTTATATCTAAACAAGCAAATAATGATAAAAATAAAGTAAAAGAATTAGTAAAAAAATATTATAATATTGATTTAACAAATGAGGATATGGAATATTTTGATACGCTTGTTAAAGAACAGGCTGGTTCCTATTATGCATTTTCAAATGCTATTGGTAGAGTAGTTAGTAGAAAAGCACATATTGGTTGGACTACTTTTGATCACACAGGTGCTCCAGTTGCTGTTTATGCTTTTGGTTCTGGAGCAGAGAATTTTAAAGGTTTTTATGATAATACTGATATACCAAGGATTATAGGAAGGATAGCAGGATATTCTTTAACATACCCTGTTTATAAACTACCTACAACAGGAAATCATTAAAAAGATAATATGACATCTGGAAATTTTCAATATGTCATTAATTTTTTGAAAAAAGAGGGGGGAAATATATGGATAAAGAGGGAATGAATATGAGTCATGATCATCATAATCATAATATGAAAGATGAACATTCAGAACATCATGATCATTCAATGAAACATAATCATGAACATCACGATCATCACAGTCATCATGCTCAGATGGTTGAAGATTTTAAAAAACGTTTTTGGATATCATTAATTTTAACAATTCCAGTTTTAATATTATCTCCATTGGTTCAGAAATTACTTGGACTCGAAAAGTTGCTATCTTTTCCAGGAGATTTGTATGTACTTTTTGCTATTTCAACTTTTATCTATTTTTATGGTGGTTATCCGTTTTTAAAAGGTTTTTATGAAGAAGTCAAAGGTAAAAAACCCGGAATGATGACTTTGATAGCAGTTGCAATTAGTACAGCGTATGTATATAGTAGTGTGGTTGTTTTTGGTTTAGAAGGAGGTATATTTTTCTGGGAATTAGCAACATTAATTGATATTATGTTGCTTGGTCACTGGATTGAAATGAGATCAGTAATGGGAGCTTCACGTGCATTAGAAGAATTAGCAAAATTGATGCCTTCAGATGCTCATAAACTTATGCCAGATGGTTCGTTAATGGATATTCCTCTTGAAGAATTGAAAACAGGGGATATTGTTGTTGTAAAACCAGGTGAAAAAGTTCCTGCCGATGGTATTATAATAGAGGGAGAAAGTTCATTAAATGAATCAATGTTAACAGGTGAAAGTAAACCTGTATCAAAAAAGAAAAATGATCTTGTAATTGGTGGTTCAATAAATGGTGAAGGTTCATTAAAAGTAAAAGTTAAAAATACAGGAAAAGATTCATATCTTTCTCAGGTAATTGAGCTTGTAAAAGAAGCACAGGAAAGCAAATCTAAAACACAGGATCTCGCTAATCGTGCAGCAGTATGGTTAACTTTTATTGCATTATCAGGCGGTGCAATAACGTTTTTCATCTGGACGTGGCTAATGGAAAAAAGCTTTGTTTTTGCTCTTGAAAGAACAGTTACAGTTATGGTAATAACTTGTCCTCATGCACTGGGGCTGGCAGTTCCATTAGTTGTTGCAGTTTCAACAGCAATATCAGCAAAAAATGGATTACTTATTAGAGATCGTGTAGCTTTTGAAAGAGCAAGAAATATTCAGGCTATAGTGTTTGATAAAACTGGTACCTTGACAATGGGAAAATTTGGTGTAACTGATGTAGTTAATCTTTCAAATGATATAAATGAAGAAGATATTTTAAATTATGCTGCCTCAGTTGAAGCACATTCAGAACATCCAATTGCGAAATCTATTGCAAAATCTGCTGAAAATCCAATGAAGGTAGAAAACTTCAGAGCCATTCCGGGAAAAGGAGCTGAAGGTAATGTAAATGGAAAACATGTTATGGTAGTTAGTCCTGGATATTTGAGGGAAAAAAATATAAAAATTGAAAATGAAAAAATAAATGAAATGTTATCAGCAGGAAAAACAGTAGTTTATGTATTGATAGATTCTGAATTAAAAGGAGCAATTGGTCTTGCCGATATTATAAGACCAGAATCAAAAGAAGCAATAGCAAAATTGAAAGAAATGGGTATAAAGTGTATGATGTTAACAGGTGACAATAAACAGGTAGCAAAATGGGTTGCTGAAGAATTAGAACTTGATGAATACTTTGCAGAGGTTTTACCGCATGAAAAATCACAAAAGATAAAGGAAATTCAATCCCGAAATTTAGTTGTTGCAATGACTGGAGATGGAGTAAACGATGCACCTGCTTTGGTTCAAGCGGATGTTGGTATAGCAATTGGAGCAGGTACAGATGTTGCAGTTGAATCTGCGGATATAATATTAGTTAGAAGCGATCCAAGAGATGTTGTTTCAATAATAGGTCTTGCTAAAAATACGTATAAAAAAATGATAGAAAATTTATTATGGGCAACAGGCTATAATGCTATAGCTATACCTCTTGCAGCGGGTGTTTTGTATAAGTGGGGAATTCTTTTAAGTCCAGCAGTAGGTGCTGTATTTATGTCTTTAAGTACAGTTATAGTTGCAATAAATGCAAAATTATTGAAATTAGAACACTAAAACAAAAACCCCTCGAATATTTTTTTGAGGGGTTTTGTTATTATAATTTCAAAAATATTTAAAGTTTATAGAATATAATAAAAATATAACCCCATATAGGAGGGGAGGTATAAAGATGGTAGAATTATGTAAACACAACAAAGGAACAGAAAAAGTTGTAGAATATTTAGAAAGTAAAAATATAGAATATTTTGTAGCTAACTGTCTTGATGAATGTGAGATATGTCACTCAAAAGTTTTTATAAAAAAAGACGGTGAAGTAATTTCAGCAGATACTGTTGAAGAATTACTAAATAAAATATAGCTGGATTTCCAGCTATATTTTTTATAGTTCATTTGTATTAACTAAAATAAATTTATATTTTTTTGTGTTGTTCCATATATCTTCTATTATAATTTCTGCATAATTTCTATTTTTTAAAATCGACGAAAATTCATTCCATCTATTAATTTTTATCGGTGTGATATTTGATGTAGAATATAATTTAATCCAGTAATTAAATGTATTAGATCCATAACCAAATATTCCATTAGGTAAATACATTTCATCAAAGAAATAAAAAATACACCCTAAATAAACGCATAGAGTTGACTTTATAAATGATTTTTGTTATAATATAATTGAATAATAATTCAATTATTCAAATAAAAATAAAATTAACGAAGGTTTGAGTATGAAAAAAAGTTTATAGTATTGGTGGTATTGATTTTATCTTTGGTTGGTTTTTCAGATAAGATTTATCTAAAGAGAAGTATTTGATGCCTATAATACAGCAGAAAAATACAATACCAAATTAAGATTAGAATTAAATTTACAAATCAGAAGTTTAGGAATATTCAAAGAATATTCATTTTAAGATAAAGTGGAGATGATTAATTATGAATACTATAGAATATGAAAAAGATATGGATATTTGTGAAGTTAAAGAAACTCATAGTGATATCATTAAATGGAAATAATATAAAAAATATTCTTGATTTTGTATATAGAAAAATAAAAGGGGAGTAAATCATCCCTTTTAAAAAAACCAACATTTGAATTAATATTCAAATGTTCAAATATAGAGGAGGGATTAAAATGGAGAAAAAAGAACTTGTGCTTGAAGGGTTAGATTGTGCAAGTTGTGCTGCAAAGATAGAAGATACTGTAAAAAATTTAGATAATGTAGATGGTGTGGAACTTAATTTCATAACAAAAACTTTATCTATTAAAGTAGAAGATGAAGAGAAAATAGAAGAAATAAAAAAAATAGTAAAAAAAATAGAACCAGATGTAGAAGTTTATGAGAAAAATGAAAGAAAAAGAAAAAATAAAGAGGAAGAAGAAGAAGAGTTTAATAGAAAGCTAGAAATTATCAGATTAGTTTCAGCCCTTGGTGTATTTATAGCAGCTTTATTTGTAAAAGAACCATTCTGGTTACAGGTAACATTATACATAGTTGCATATTTAATTTCTGGTGGAAAAGTATTATTAAGATCATTTAAAAATATTATAAGAGGGAATGTTTTTGATGAAAACTTTTTAATGAGTGTTGCAACAATTGGAGCTTTTTCAATAGGAGAATTTCCAGAAGCTGTTGGAGTTATGGTGTTTTTTGAAATAGGTGAATTATTACAGGATATGGCAGTAGATAATTCAAAAAAATCAATAAAAGCATTGCTGGATATAAGACCAGATTATGCAAATCTTTTAAAAGAAGGTAAAGAAATAAGAGTATCACCAGAAGAGGTTGAAAAAGGTGATTTAATAATAGTAAAACCTGGCGAAAGAGTACCTTTAGACGGAATAGTTATTAAAGGAAATTCGATGGTAGATACTTCAGCATTAACTGGAGAATCAATTCCGCGAACCATAAAAGAAAATGATGAAGTTATGAGTGGGTTTATAAATCTTAATGGACTTATTACTGTGAAAGTTGAAAAAGAATATTCTGAATCTACAATATCCAAGATACTTGATATGGTTGAAAATGCAGCAGCAAAAAAAGCTAAAACAGAAAAACTTATTACAAAATTCGCTAAATATTACACACCAGTAGTAGTCTTTTTAGCTATTGCATTAGCTGCTTTACCACCATTAATTACAGGAGCACCATTTAATGAATGGTTATATAGAGCCTTAATTTTCCTTGTTATTTCCTGTCCATGTGGTCTTGTTGTTTCTATTCCTCTTGGATATTTTGCAGGTGTAGGCGCATTGTCAAAACAAGGGGTTCTTGTAAAAGGTGGAAATTATCTGGAGCGACTAAAAAATTTAGATACGGTTATTTTTGATAAAACAGGAACATTAACAGAAGGAGTTTTTGAAGTTGTAGAGATAAAAACATTTAATGGATTCAAAAAAGATGAAATACTTAAAATAGCAGCTTATGCTGAAGAACATTCAAATCATCCTATTGCAGAATCGATAAAGAAAAAATTTGGAAAGGAAATAAACAAAAACATTATTGAAGATTATGAAGAAATTTCAGGACATGGTATAAGAGCAAAAATAGAAGGAAAAGAAATACTTGTAGGAAATAGAAAATTAATGAATAAATTTAAGATAAAAACACCTGAAATAAACTTTAGCGGAACTATAGTATTTGTTGCAATTGATGGAAAATTTGCCGGTTATATTGGAATATCAGATAAAATAAAACCGGGAGTAAAAGATGTAATAAAAAATCTTAAAAATTTAGGAGTTAAAAAAACAGTGATGCTTACAGGAGATAGTGAAAAGGTTGCTCAATCAGTTGCAAAAGAAATTGGAATTGATGAATATTATGCTGAGCTACTTCCAGGAGATAAAGTTAACTTTTTTGAAAAGTTTAGTGAAGGGGTTTCTACAGCTTTCGTTGGAGATGGAATAAATGATGCTCCTGTATTAACCAGAGCAGATGTTGGTATTGCTATGGGTGGTCTTGGTTCAGATGCAGCAATAGAAGCAGCAGATGTTGTCATAATGGATGATGATATTTCTAAATTATCAGATTCAATGAAAATATCCAGAAAAACCTTAAAGATTACATGGCAAAATATAACAATAGTGCTTGGAGTAAAAATATTATTCCTTATTTTAGGTGCATTAGGTAAAACAGATATGTGGGGAGCAGTTTTTGCAGATGTTGGAATAACTATAATAGCAGTATTTAATACATTAAGAATATTGAGAGTAAAATATATAATATAAATAAAAAACACTCGTTGATGCGAGTGTTTTTTATATAAAAAGTTTATTTTTCAGTTACATGAATATATCCAACTTCGATTAATTCTTTTACGTGTTCATCATTTAAGGAATAATAAACAACTTTTCCTTCTTTTCGATATTTTACAAGATCAGCTTGCCTTAAAACCCTTAATTGATGTGAAATAGCAGAAGTTGTTTTATTAAGAACAACAGATATATCACATACACACATCTCTTCTACCTGCATTAAAGCATATAAAATTTTCATTCGTGTTTTATCTCCAATAACTTTAAATAGATCACTTAATTTATTTAAAGTGTTTTCATCTGGTGTATTTTCATGAACTTTTTTTATAATATCTTCATGAATTTCAATTGTTTGACAAACTTCAATATTATCTTTTGTAGTATTTTTATCTTTACTCATTTAGTTCACCATCTTTCACATATGAATAGTTGTTCATATTTATTATATACTAAAATTAAAAAAATGTCAACAAAGAAAATACGTTATTTATGTATGAATATTTCAAATATTAATAAAATTTGTTAAGTGATTTTGTAGTTTATATTATTTTCTTGACTATTATTTACTATAAGAGTATAATAAAGTAAAGTAAGGTAATGGAGGGATAATATGAAATTATTTTTTCTTGGTGGAGGTAATTCAGCAAAAATCATTTTAGAAGAAATGTATGATTTTATTGAAAAAGCTTATATATATGACAAAAACAAAGAACAAGTTGATAAGCTTAAGTATATTTTTGACAATGTTGAATATAAAGAGATAAATCAGATAAAAGATTTAGAAGTTGATTATGTTATTGAAGTTGCGTCTGTTGAAGCGTTAAAAGAATATGGTTTAAAAATACTTGATATGAATAAAGATTTAATAGTATTGAGTACAGGTGCTTTTGCAGATAAAATTTTTAGATATAATTTTGTGAAAAAATTAAACAGCACTAATAATAAAGTATATGTTGTTTCTGGAGCTATTGGTGGAATAGATTTAATAAATGCAATATACGATAAGATAGAAAAAATAACTTTAACAACGAGAAAACCACCAAAAAGTTTAGGGTTAGAAATAACAGAAGAAAAAATAATTTTTGAAGGAAATTCCATTGAAGCAATTGAAAGGTTTCCAAAAAATGTAAATGTTGCAGTTACTTTGTCTTTAGCAGCAAGAAATTTTGAAAAAGTTGAAGTAAGAATAATTGCAGATCCGAAAGTTGAAAGAAATATACATACAGTTGAAATAATTTCAAAAGCTGGAAATTATAAGTTTGAATTTGAGAATTTCCCATCAAAAAATCCAAAAACCAGTTATCTTGCGCCATTATCAATTGTTGGTTTATTAAAGAATCTAAATACAAATTTTAGAATAGGAGGATAATATGATAAAAGAAACCGCTATTGAAAGGGAATTAATTGAAAAAATAAAAGAATTAAAAGAAAAAAAAGGATATACAATATTAGGTCATAATTATGTAATTTCTGAATTACAGGATTTATCAGATATAACAGGTGATTCATTACAATTAGCAAGATTAGCTACAGAAATAGAAAACGACAAAATTTTATTTCTTGGTGTAGATTTCATGGCAGAAACATTAAAAATATTAAATCCATCAAAGAAAATAATAGTTCCAACAAAAGGTTCAACATGTCCTATGGCTAATTCTTTAACACCAGAAATAATAAAATCCTTTAAAGAAAAATATCCAAATGCACCAGTAGTATTGTATGTTAATAGCACTGCTGAATGTAAAGCATTGGCAGATTATACATGTACATCAGCAAATGCTGTAGAAATTGTAAGTAAAATAGATTCCGACACTATATTATTTGGTCCAGATAAAAATTTGGGTTCATATGTAGCAGAAAAGACAGGAAAGAAAATAATACCAATTCCAGGAGAAACAGGGTATTGCTATGTGCATAATAGATTTTCTGTTGAAGATGTGAGAAAAGCAAAAGAAAAATATCCAAATGCTAAAATTATTGTTCATCCAGAATCATCAAAAGAGGTTAGAGATTTGTGTGAATATATTGGTAGTACTGGGCAAATGATGAAATTTCCTAAAGAAGACGAAACAGAAGAGTTTATTATAGGAACAGAAATAGGAATGATTCATAAATTGCCTAAAACATTTAAAGATAAAAAATTCTATCCTTTAAAAGAATTAGGTATATGTAATAACATGAAAAAGAATAATTTGAAAAATGTATATGAAGCATTATTAAATGAAGAAAATGAAATTAATTTACCAGAAGAAATAATTGAAAAGGCTAAAATCCCTATAATGAATATGTTTAAATTAATGGAGGGATAAAATGTTTGATTATGAAATAAAATTATTAAAAGAATGGATAGAGAAAGACAATAATTTTTTTGATATAGCCTCATATGAATTAAGAAATAAAGAAACAACAGCAGAAATATTATTAAAAAATTCTAATGTTGTAGTATCAGGAATAGAAATAATACAAAGACTATTAAATGAATTTAATATAGAATCAGAATTTTATTATAATGATGGAGATAAATTAAATAAAACTATAATTGGAAAAATAAAAGGAAATGCATATAATATATTGATTGTAGAAAGAACAATGCTTAATGTATTATCATTAATGAGCGCGATATCGACTAAAACATATAATCTTGTTAGTAAAATAAATGGTAAAACAAAACTTGCAGCAACGAGAAAAGTATTTCCAGGGTTAGGTAATTTAGAAAAATTAGCAGTAATTCATGGTGGTGGAGATACGCATAGATGGAATTTATCAGAAAGTATAATGATAAAAGATAATCATATAGCATTATATGGTGGCATTGAAAATGCAATAAATATTGTGAAAAAATATAAATCTTTTACAAAAAAAATAGAAATTGAAGTGGAAAATGAAGAAGATGCAATTTTAGCAGCAAAAAATAATGTTGATATTATAATGTTGGATAATTTTCCATCAGAAAATGCTAAAAAAACAGCAAAAAAACTAAAAGAAAAATATCCACATATAATTGTTGAGGTTTCTGGTGGTATTAATGAAGATAATTATTTAAATTATGTTGATGATAGTATTGATATAATTTCTATGGGAAAATTAACGACAGAAGTGAAGTATATAGATTTTTCTTTAGAGATAAAAAAGTGATAACTTAAATCCCCTCTAAAATTAGAGGGGATTTAAGTTTGTAGACAAACTCAAAAATAAATACAAAGTATTTTCAAAAAATAATATTCACTCATACGGAAAATTCTAAATCCTCAAAAATATTCATTCCCGGCGGTCGCTCAAACGCACATCCTGATTGGTTTCGCTTAAAATCACATCCATGTGATTTTATCCGCCTTCATTCATATTTTTTCGGGAATTTTCAAGTATTCGTTCATATTATTTTTTTAGAAAATACTTTGTCAACAGTCTGAAATCCCCTCTAAAATTAGAGGGGATTTTTTATCAATAAAATCTAATTAACCAAAAAATTAACGATAAATATATATTATATGATATAATAAATAAAATTAAAAATATTTTAATAGCTTTAAACCATATAAGAAATAATTATTTTGGAATAAATTGTATTGAAATAATATGATGAGGTGAAAATATGAATAAAAATTTCAAATTATATATATTTGGAAGATTTATATCAAATTTAGGAGATACAATTCAAGTTATAGGTTTTCCACTATTATTATTGGATATGACACAATCAGCAACAATACTTGGGTTAGCAACAATATTTATCATGGTTTTTGAAATATTAATAAGACCTTTTTTGGGAGTTATAGCTGATAATTATAATAGGAAGAAAATAATGGTTGAAATGGATTTTATCAGTGGGATATTGTGTTTAGTTATGGCATTTCTTATAGCAAATAATATTATAAGTGTATGGATGATATTTGTATATTTAGTTATACAATCTATTATAAGTACATTATTTGATACCTCAACATATGCAATGTTGCCAGAAATTGTGGAAAATCAATATCTTGAAAAAGCAAATTCATATCTTCTGATTGTTTCAAATATTTCTTCGCTGGCAGGTCCTCCAATAGGTGCTTTTTTATATAGCATATACGGAATTAAAATTTTACTATTTGTTAATGGTATAACATTCATATTATCAGGAATAAGCGAAATTTATATTGAATATAAATTTAATATAGAAAACAAGAAAAAATTATCAGAAATATCGTTTTTTAATGAAATAAAAAATGGAATAAAATATTTGAAAGTTAAAAAAGAGCTAAAACATTTATTGAATATGATGATATTTTATTCTGTATGGATGATACCAATTTTTGCAGTATTTATACCTGTAATAATAAAAAGGGACGGAGGTTTTTCACCAACATATGTGGGTTTATCCGAAACGGCTATGACAATAGGTTCTTTAGCCGGAGCTTCATTAATAACCTTTATAATGACAAACAATAAAAAAACAAAATATTTTAAATTGTCAAATATTATTTTGAATATTACAATTTTATTCTTAGGAATAGTAATACTTTGGAATTTTTCAAATAAAATTATAAAATTTTTGATAATTTCGATAATATTATTTATGTTTAATATATCCTTTATAATATCCAATGTAATAATAAATTCAAAATTTCAAATGAGTATAGATAATGAAATAAGAGGAAGAATTGGATCATTAAAAATGGTGATAACGCAAATATCAACAATAATAGGTATATCTATAGGTGGAAAAGTAATAGATAAAATTCATAGTGGGTATTATTTAATATTTTTAGGTATAACAGGATTATTAATAACAATATTTTATATAATTCCAAATTATCAAAATAAAACTCATTTAAACGCTTGATTGCTAATCTGAAAAAATGAAGAAAATTATAAAATAATGTTCTTCACCAGGTGAAAATTCTGAGTCCTCGAAAATTCTGAGTCCTCGAAAATTCTCATTTTGCAGGTCGTGTCAGACTCACATCCGTGTTCGGCTTCACTCAATTTTGCATCCATGCAAAATTGACCTGCTCCATTAGAATTTTCTCGGGAATTTTCAATGGTTCATCACATTATTTTTATAAATTTCAAATATTCGCTCATATTATTTTTTTAGAAAATATTTTCATTGACAGACGATATCATTATATGATATAATGTTTGTGTATATACACAAAAAAAGAATTGAGGTGATTTAATATGAGTACTATTAAAGATTTTGAAAAAAAGAGCAGGCATAATATAAATCTTAAAAATAAGACCTGGATGATTCTTCAAGAATTGAAAAAAATTAAAAATAAAAGCATAAGCAATATTATCGATGAGGCTGTTGATAAATACCTAAAAGATTCAGAATATAATACTCTTTATTTTAAACTGTTATCAACACTTCCAGAAGTTAGCGATGAAGAAAATATTGAAATACTTAATGAATTAAAAAAACTAACAAATGAAGATATGGAAGTGGTTAAGATTGAAAAACTCTAATCAAGAATGGGAATTGCATTGGACTAAAAAAGCCTATAAATCTTTTGAAAAGATAGATCCTAAATTCCAAAAACAAATTAAGGAGGATTTAAAAAAGTTAATTAATTATTATAATAAAGATGTTGAGGTAAGTTTAGATGTAAAAAAATTAAAAGATGAAGGAAGAGGTTTTTTTAGATTACGTAGTGGAGATTATAGAATTATATTTACAATTAATCATGGAAAATTAGTAATTTTAATTATTAATGTTATGCATAGAAAAGATGTGTATACAAAAAAGCATTTTAAATGATTTTGATAATATTATTTATGTTCACATTTATAATATCCAATGTGATAATAAATTCAAAAAATCCCCTCTTAAATTAGAGGGGATTTTTTTGTCGAAGGTTGACGAAAATTGTCGAAGCTGTCGACCAAGTCGAAGTTGATTATGATATAATGTAATTGTAAAACACAATAGAATTATAAGAAAATTTAAATGAAAACCAAAAAAACAAAATCAGAGAGAGCAATCAAGAATAATTCCTTGAAGAGGTGATAATATGGAATTGGGAAAAATAATAGAAAAAATAGCAGATAAACCATTAAATTCAAAAAATAAAAATTTATTGGTTAATAGAGAAAAAGAATTTGAAAAAATAAATTTAATAATTAGCTATCAACCATACGGCATATATGGAATATGTGGAGAAACTGGTATAGGAAAAACAACAGTAATAAATAATATATATACTGATTATTATTCTATTAAAATATCTCTAACTCAGAGAGAAAACCAAGATACAATATTATATGATATCTTGTATAATATAGCACTAAAAACGGAGGAAGATATAAAAATATCAAGGGAAATAAAGGATTGGATTTTAGAAGAAGTTTCATATATAAAGGGTTTTTCGATGGGGATGAATTTTGTTGGAAATGCAAATTTAGCGACACAAAATCAAAAAATACCAAGATTTAATTATTTTAAAGCAAAAGAGTATCTGAATAATTTGACTGATGAATTGGTAAAAAAGTATAAGAAAGTTATATTAATTATAGATGAATTAGATAAAGAAAGTAAAAAGGAAGTTTTGTTGGTATTAGATAACTTAAAATTAGAACTCCAAAAGGACGGTATTATAGTTATGGTATCTTTACCTTATTCGATATATAGAGAGTATAAATATGATAGAATGCATAAAAATGAAAGTGGGAATTTGGAAAATGTAATTAAGGATATTATTTATTTAAGAGAGTTTACAAATAGTGAAATAAAAGAAATAATAATAAAAAGAATAAAAGATGATATACAATTTTTTGATGAAAAAGTTATAGATTTAATAGTTGATTATTCTGATGGAAATCCGAGAGATGCTTTTTGGATTATGCAGAAAATTATATTTGAAGCATTATCAAAAAAAATAAATAGAATAGAATTTACTTTTGCAAAAAATACTATAAAAGATATAGTGAATGAGTATTTGAATGAAGTTTCATTAACAGAAAAACAAAAACTTTTGATAAATGAAAAATTATATCCAGGAATTAGAGAAGAAATAGTAAAAAATGCAATAGATAAATTTAAATTAGCTCGTTCAACAGCATATTCTATTTTTGATAGATTATATGAACTTGGGATAATAATTGAGCAAAATGGTATTTATAGATTATCTGGTAAATATAAATATTTATATAATAAATAAATTCAGTGTCGAAGGTTGACGAAAATTGTCGAAGCTGTCGACCAAGTCGAAAAAAACTCTGAGGTTTTTGCCTCAGAGCTTTTTATCATTATATGATACAAATTCTACAGTTCCTCTTTGTCTAACTGGTTGTGAATATAAATCCATTAAAGTATATACTTCTTCTGGTACCTCTGTCGAAACATTTAATCCAAGTTCTTTAGCTTCTTCAACAGTAATAGGATAATCATGTGTCCAACGGCCTTCCGTTAAAGTTTGTGCCAATTTTTCAGCTTTATTTTCATCCATTTTATTTTTCAGTAGATTGAATATAAATTTTTGAACTTGAGATATAGATTTTTTTGCTACATCAGCTAAAATAAGAGTTTGATCATCAACTTTATCAAATCCTTTTTGTTCTACAGCTTTTACAATACTTGGAGCAGGGTTTTGCCCTAATTGAGGATCAACAGGTCCTAAAACAGCATGTTCATCCATAATGATTTGATCTGCAGCTAATGAAATCAATGTACCACCACTCATTGCATAATGAGGAACAATAACTCTTGTTTCTGCAGGATGGTCATGTAAAGCTTTTGCTATTTGAGTAGCAGCCAAAACAAGTCCACCTGGAGTGTGAATTATCAAATCAATGGGTTTATCTTTTGGAGCTTTTCTAATAGCTCTTAAGATTTCTTCACTATCTTCTACATTTATATATTTGTAGAAAGGAAAACCTAAAAATCCCATACTTTCCTGTCTGTGAATTAATGTAATGATAGTAGAATTTCTCTTTTTTGAAAGAGAAGATAAAATACTTTTTCTACCTGCAATTAATTGAGCAAATTTCATTTGTGGTCCCATTAAAACATAAAAAATAAATATTAACCATAGTAATGTTCCTAAAAATCCTGTTGTCATATAAATCCTCCTAAGCATTTTATTAAATACTTTTTTTATAATTATATCATAAAAATATCCATTTTAAATATAAATAAAAAAAATTAGCGAGTGTGAAAAAATTTTCATATTATAGATATTTTTAAGAATAATAAGAAAATTTGAGATATTAAAAGATATTTGTAAATATTTAAAGTAAATTGATGTATGAATATGAAAAATTTTCTGGTATACTACTAAAGAACAAAACTTAGGAGATGAAAATATGAATAAGTTTATTGTAAGTGTGATTTATGGTAGTATAATTGGATTTGTTAAAAATAATAAAATAGTAGAAGTAGAAATTTTAAATGAAAAATTAAAAGAATACTATGATGCTTATACCATGGATTTTTATTATAAGATTAAAGAATATTTAGAGGGTAAAGATGTATTAGATGAATTACCATATGATATTGTATTTAGAAATGAATTTGAAAAGAAAGTATTAACGACTTTAAAAAGTATAAAATTTGGAAATGTGGTGTCGTATAAAGGGTTAGCAATACTTTCAGGTTATCCAAATGCTGCAAGAGCTGTTGGAACAGTAATGGCTAAAAATAGACTTCCTTTAATATTTCCATGTCATAGAGTAATAAAAAGCGATGGTAAAATAGGAAATTACGGTGGAGGAAGTCATTGGAAAAAATATTTTTTAGAACTTGAAGGTGTGAATATAAAAGAGGATAAAGTGATTTCATGTAACAAACTTTAACGTTTATAAAACATTTAAGAATAAATTTAAATATATAATTAAACTTGAGGTGATTAGAATGCCAAAAAGATTGCATCCAAAATTATTTAAAGTGCCAATAGATAGAATTAGAATGGGATATTATTCTGATAAGTATTTTACGAGATATGTCGAAGTATTAAAAAAAGATAATAAACATGTAAATGTGCTTTATCAATATTTTCCAAGAAAAGATTGTGTAGTAGTGGGAATTGATGAAGCTTTAGCTATTTTAAGGTTTGGAACTGGTTATTATAAAGATGAAAATAGAGCTAATGAATTGTTTAATCAAATATTATCCCTTGAAAAAGCTCTTCAAAATGCTGCGCATAAAATGGATAAAGAGGAATTATTAAACATAACATCTAAGAAATGGGATTTAAGAATGTTATTAAATGATTTATGGGTAGATAAATGGAATGAAATAGAAGTAAAAGCATTATACGATGGTGATGAAGCAAAAGATATGGAACCTGTTTTAACAATTGAAGGAGATCCAGCATATTATGGCTATCTTGAAACGATTCTTTTAGGTGTATTAGCAAGGGCAACATCAACAGCAACATCTGTAAAAAAAGTTGTTGACGTGGCAAATGGAAAACCAATATTATTTTTCAGTGCTCGTTTTGATCATTTTTGGGTTCAGGCAACAGATGGATATGCAGCATTAAAAGCAGGGGCATTTGGTGTATCTACTGATGCAAATGCTGATTATTGGGGAATAGAATCGCTTGGAACAATTCCACATGCATTGATTGCTTCATATGGTGGAGATACTGCAGAAGCAGCTATTGCATTTGATAAACATATTGATGGTAATGTGAATAGAATAGTTCTTGTTGATTGGGATAATGATGTAATTGGAACAACAATGAAAGTAGTTTCAAGATTTTATGAATATATAACAGGTGAGAAATTTAAACCAGGAATTAGCAATCCTTCAAAAATAATAGGACCAGGTAAAAATAAAATATGGGGTGTAAGATTTGATACTTCTGGAAGTTTAAGGGATAAAAGTGTTGTTCCTAAGGATAAGTCTTCATTAGGAGTAAATCCAGAGTTAGTATGGCGTGCAAGACAGATTTTTGATAATAATGGATTAAAAGATTTAAAGATATTAGTATCTGGAGGTTTTGATGCGGATAAAATAAAGCTTTTTGAAATGTTAGATGTTCCGGTTGATAGTTATGGAGTAGGTTCAAAATTATTAAAAGAAAAAATAGATTTTACTGCAGATATAGTAGAAGTAAATGGAAAACATTGTGCAAAAGTAGGAAGGAAAAAAGGTGATTTATCAAGATTAAGTATGGTTTCAAAAAATTATTGGGAAGAATAAAATATAAAGGGAGGAATATAAAATGGAAAAAGGTACATGGGTTGTAAAGAAAGGTTTTGCTGAAATGTTTAAAAACGGTGTAATTATGGATGTAACTACAGCCGAACAAGCAAAAATTGCTGAAGAAGCAGGTGCTGTAGCGGTTATGGCTCTTGAAAGAGTACCAGCAGATATTAGAAAAGCTGGTGGAGTTGCAAGAATGGCAAGTATTTCAAAAATTAAAGAAATTATGGAAGCAGTATCTATTCCTGTTATGGCTAAAGTAAGAATAGGACATATAGCAGAAGCAAGAATTTTAGAAGCATTAGGCGTAGATTTTATTGATGAGTCAGAAGTTTTAACTCCAGCAGATGATAAATATCATTTAAATAAACACGATTATAAAGTTCCATTTGTATGTGGTGCAAGAAACTTAGGTGAAGCATTGAGAAGAATTGCAGAAGGTGCAGCAATGATAAGAACAAAAGGTGAAGCAGGAACAGGAAATGTTGTAGAAGCTGTAAAGCATATGAGACAGGTAATGGATGAAGTAAGATTAGTTCAAAATATGCCAGAAGAGGAATTAGTAACATATGCAAAACAAATAGGTGCACCTGTAGATTTAGTAGCAGAAGTTAAAAAATTAGGAAGATTGCCTGTAGTTAATTTTGCAGCTGGTGGAGTTGCAACACCTGCAGATGCTGCATTAATGATGTTATTAGGTGCAGATGGTGTATTTGTTGGATCAGGTATATTCAAATCAAAAGAACCAAAGAAAATGGCAAAAGCAATAGTTGAAGCTGTATTACATTATGATGATCCAGAAAAATTAGCTCAAATTAGTGAAGATATCGGAGAAGCAATGGAAGGATTAGAAATTGATCAATTAGATGTAAAATTACAAGAAAGAGGATGGTAAACTTGAAAATTGGTGTATTAGCTGTTCAAGGAGATATTCGAGAACATGCAAACATGATAGAAAAAATTGGACATACACCAGTTAGAGTTAAATCGGTAGAAACATTAAATGAAGTTGAAGGTTTAATAATTCCTGGTGGAGAAAGTACAACTATTTCTAAATTAATGAAAAAAACAGGTATTTGGGAAGAATTAAAGAAAAAAGCACAAGAAGGATTTCCTATTTTTGGAACCTGTGCAGGTATGATAGTTGTATCAAAAGGTATAGCTAATTATCCACAACAAGAAACAATGGGATTAATAGATATATATGTTGAAAGAAATGCATATGGAAGACAGGTGTTTTCATTTGAAGAAGTTTTAAAATTTAATGGAAATGAGATAAAAGTTACGTTCATAAGGGCACCAAAAATAGTAAAATATGGTAATGGTGTTGAAAAATTAATAGAATTTAAAGACGCACCCGTTTTAGTAAGAGAAAACAATATATTAGCTGCGTCATTTCATCCAGAAATAGAAGATGATCCTTCAGTCCATCAATACTTTGTAGAAAATATGGTGGCTAAAAAGCAGGTGAAATAATGATACCTTTACATGGATTTTTATCCCATTTTGTTGCAGATCATGCATTTTCTAATGTATATTCTGATAAATTAAAAGTAAGAAATAATTTGATAACACATATTGTATGGAGTGTTTTAGCAATATTAGCCTTTACATTTGATTCATTAAAAACACCATTAGGTATAATAGCTTTTTTGGTGTTAGCATCTTATCACGTTTTTATTGATATTTATAGAACAAAGGGTACAACATTTAAAAAAGAATTACTATACTTAGCAATAGCTCTAATTATAAATTTAGTATTTTATAAAGCTTATACTAATTCATATATATCAAATGAATTTATCTATTATATTATAGGTATGATGTTTGCAACAAGTTTTGGCTCATTTATTGAAAGAACATATAATATAATTGATCAACAAATAAAAGATACAGCAGGTGCGTCAGAAAGATTGGCTATATATATTTTTATTAGTAAATTCAAAATTGAATGGGTATTGGTTACAATATTAGCAGGATTATTATACAGATTTTTTATAGTTAAAGAAAAATCTAAAGAATGGGTGTTTTCTCCTTTATATGGTATTATAGTTTCATCAATTTGGATTTTGATAATGAAAGCAATTTTTTAAAATGATTTGGGCAATTTCAGATATTCATGGAATGTATGAAAAGTTATTAAAATTAATACGAAAAATACCAGAAAATGATAAAATCATTTTCCTGGGAGATTATATTGATCGAGGACCGGAATCTAAACAGGTCCTCGATTTACTATTCAAACTAAAAAATAGAGCTATATTTTTAAAAGGAAATCATGAAGATATGATGATTGATTATATAGAAAAAAGAGGCATTTATGCTGAAGGTGTATGGTTTAGAAATGGTGCCGCATACACTTTAAAAAGTTTTGAAAATAATATAGAAAATAAATATATGGATTTTATAAAATCATTGAATTTATATCATATAGAAAAAATAAATGGCCAGAAATATTTATTTGTTCATGGTGGAGTTAAGTATGGAGTAAAATTAGAAGAACAAAGTGAAAGAGATTTATTATGGATAAGAAATGACTTTTATATGCAAAATGAAAGATATGAAGATTATATAGTAATTCATGGTCATACTCCAACATTTTATATAACTGGAGAGTATGATGTATATTTTCATAAGGATGAAAATAATAATATTATTAGTATAGATATAGATACAGGTTGTGTATATGGTGGGAAATTAACAGCATTTGGTATAGGTGAGAATTATAGAATTATATATGAATAAATTTGATTGATTTCTGAAAAAATGAAGAAAATTATAAAATAATGTTCTTCACCAGGTGAAAATTCTAAATCCTCAAAGTTGTAATCAAAATAAAACTCATTCAAACGCTTGATTGCTGATCTGAAAAAATTAATCATTCTCGGTTTCCGTTCAGACTCGCATCCATGCTCGGCTTCACTCAAAATCACATCCCTGTGATTTTGGAAACCATTATTCATAATTTTTTCAGGCAATCTTCGAGTTTTCATTCATTTTATTTTTGAATTACAATGATATACATGGCTCCATTCACATTTTTTCGGGAATTTTCAAGGATTCTCTCATATTATTTTTTCATATTTTATTTTGTCAACAGTCTGAAGCGAGGCAAGAGCCTCGCTTTATATAATATATGGATTACCATCTACCTCTTGGCATAGGTTGTTGATTTGGATATTGTTGTTGTCCTTGATATCCTGGCATTTGGAAGTTACCTCTAGGAGCAAAGTTTCCATTTGGAGTTTGTGGTCCATAACAATTATTTTGCATTTGGTAATTTCCTCTTGGTCCAAAATTATAATTTCCATTTGGAACTTGATTCATGTATCTCCCTCTTGGAGCTTGATTCATATTTCTTCCTCTAAATCCTTGATTTGCAACTGGAGCCTTTGGTGTGTAACCTGGTAATTGAGTATTTACTCCCATACCCCTGGCAGCGCCTCTAAAACCATTTAAAACAACATCTTTACCATCAACTTTGGACTCAACAGGTCTAAATATTTTTTCATTATTGAATTCTATTTCCCAACCTTTTACTTCAATATTTTTACCTACTTCTAAATCTTTTGCGAAATAAGAATTTGCATGAATTTCTACAAAGTCACCATTATCTGTTTTGATTTTAATTTCCAACATACCAGGGAAATCTTTATTTTCTTCAATAGAATCAATGGTGCCAGTAACTGTAATCATATTTTCTTCATTGAACATATATCCACCACGCGTACCTTGATAATTTTGATAAATAGGGGCAGCATTAGGATCTTGATTTACTCTAGGAGCATTAGCGTTAAAAGCGAAAATAGAACCTGCCATCAAACCACCGACTAATAATACAGTTAAAAATTTTTTCATAATAACACCTCCACAGTATTTTTTGTTTTTTTATTGTTTTTGTCTTTCGACACTAGTATAATAACTTATAATCCTTAAAGAAAACTTAGTGTTTGCTTAGAGTTTCCTTAGAAAAATTGCAAAAAAAAATGGCCGCATTGCAGCCATTATATATATATTATTTTTTAATTAAAATAATACCGTTTATAATGCTTAATATAAACAGAATTATAGATACAGAAATAAATGAAATATTAAAAGAATAAATATCCGCAATTCTTCCAAAAATTGGAAAAAATATAATCATATATAAGCTATATACCATAGAACACATAGATAATATTGTGGCTCTTTTTTCACTGGGTATTCTTTTATTTACATAATCAATGTATACAATATATAATATTCCATTTAAACCTCCTAATAGTATATTAAAAATATATGGAATATTTGATATTAATCCAAATGATAATAATGAATAGGCAATAGGAATAAAGATTAATAAGTTTTTTAAGCCAAATTTCTTTTCAATCTTGTGAGTAAAAAATGACATTATAGCACTAAAAATCCCTGATAAAGCCATTATTATACCAATTTGAAATTGATTTATTCCAAGTGATAAAAAATAATTTTGTAAGTAAAAGAAAAATAAAGTTCCAACAACTAACATACCTTCAGAGAAAAAAATTAAATATAATACATCCTTTTTATCTTTTAATAATATGAAACTATTATAGGCATTAACAAAAACATCTTTAAATGTAGTTTTTTCTTTCTTTTCTATTATTTTTGGTTCTTTAAAAGTAAGAGAATGTATTATTGTAATTAATCCTAATAGTGAAGCATATATAAAAACATATTCATATTTAATTTTGGCAATATAACCGCCTAATAAGTATCCACTAATCATACCAATTTGAGTTAAAAGTTCAATTCTACCAGCGATTTTCATATATTCATTATCTTTATTTAATTCTTTTAAAGAATCATATATTAAAGCTTGTCCTGCTCCAGATTCTAAATTATATGATAATGCCATTAAAGCCATTGCTAATGCAAAATGGAAAAAGTTATTTCCATATAACATTGTAATACTAGATATAACCCAAAAAACTCTTCCTAAAACTCTACTAGTTTTTCTTCCAAAAATATCTGCAACAGATCCAGTAGGTATTTCCATTAAAAATGAAGTTACATGAAATAATCCTTCGAGCAATCCAATTTGAGTTAAACTCATGCCCTTATACGCTAAATATAACATCCAAACAGTACTTAACAAATTAAAATTATTCAAAAAAGAGTATATATATTCTCTAGTAATATTCTTTTTCATTTGCAAAATATAATTCATATTATCCTCCATTTTTATTAGTATCCATATTATTTTATCATAATATATACATATTACAAGTCAAATATATGATTTTAATTGGAAGATAATAATAAATAAAAGGAGAGCGCGAGCTCTCCTTTTATTATTCTGGCTTATTATTTAATATTTTTTCAATTTCTTGCATTATATCCTCTGTTAATTTTTCTTTTACTTCAACAGCTTTCATGTTTTCTTTAACTTGTTCTACTCTACTTGCACCAGTAATAACTGTAGAAACATTAGGATTTTTTAATAACCAGGCTAAAGCGAGTTGCGGCATTGATGCACCTAAATCTTTAGCGATATTACTTAATTTTTTAACTTTTTCAATATTTTCATCTGACAATAAACCATTTTCTTTCATACGTTCAGCTAAACTCTTAAATTTAGCCAACCTACTATCTTCTGGAATACCATTATTATATTTTCCTGTTAATAAACCGCTTGCTAAAGGACTCCAGGTAGTTAAACCAAGACCATATTTTTCGTATAATGGTTTAAACTCCTTTTCTACTTTTTCTCTTACGAACATATTATATTGTGGTTGTTCCATGGTAGGTGGAATACAATTTAATTCTTTTGCAGCTTTATGAGCAGCTTCTATTTGTTCAGCGCTCCATTCAGAAGTACCCCAATACATCGCTAAGCCATTTCTTATAACATAATCCATTGCTAAAACAGTTTCTTCAATTGGTGTTTCTGGATCTGGTCTATGACAGAAAATCAAATCTACATAATCAAGTTGCAATCTTTTTAGTGATTCCCAAGTTCCTTCTAAAATATGTTTTCTGGATAAACCTCTATCATTTGGGCCGTTACCACCCCAGAAAATTTTTGTGGAAATAACTAAATCTGTTCTTCTATATTCTTTTAAAGCTAAACCCATCAATGATTCAGATAATCCATTTGCATATGCTTCTGCATTATCAAAAAAGTTAACTCCATGATTAAAAGCTTCTCTCATACAAGCTTTTACATTTGCAACATCCAGTTGATTTCCAAATGTAAGCCAAGAACCTAAAGACAATTCACTCACTTTAATACCAGCTTTTCCAAGTCTTCTATATTCCATTTTAACCCCTCCTGAATTTTAATTCGTTATACTAATTATAACACATTTAAATATGAAATCAAAATAAAATAATAATATTATTTAAATATTTCAAAAGAGCTGGGTAATAATGTATTTTCTAATTTTCTTTGATTAAAAATATATCTTCCATCACAAACAAACCCCAAATCTTCCCAATCTACAATATTTAGCATATCTTTAAATTCCATAATATCAATATTTTTTTTAGGAAAAATCCCCAATATACTACCATCATAATATATAGAATTATGAAGAAAAAAAGGTTTAGTATCTCTGGTTCTTGTATTTACATAAACTCTTGGTTTATCAGAAATATAAAAATCTCTACCCCATTTATACCAGTTTTCCTCGTTAAATTTTCTAATCTTTCTTTTAATTAATTTTTTCTTATTTTTTAATAAGTGATCATTAACCATATTGTATATCATTTTTTTTGTTTTTCCTGTTCTTTTTGTATATGAACAAACAACATCTATATTACCGCTTTCATGAGTAAATATCTTATCTGCTCCGCTGGCTCCACCAACCTTTACATATGCTATATCTTTAAGTTTTAAAGTATAATCATTATTTTTTAAAAACAAGAAATGACCTTCAACATTATAAAAATATCGTATTTCACCATTATAATTTACTTTTCTATCAAAATTATTTTTTTCGTATCTCCATATAATAACATTAGGTGAGAATTCATAACCAAAAACTCTTTCATCACCAAACTCAATTACATCAGTAATAGTTCCATTTTCAAATAATAAATTATTTAATTTTATAGCAGAGGTTAGACTAAAAAAATCCCTTGGGGTAATAAATATAATTTCACCGTTTTTTGACAAATGTAAAAATGATTTATATATAAAGAATAAGAATAAATTAGCTCTTTTATCAAAAATTTCCATAGGTAGTTTTTTCTTTGTATCTTTTAAAATATCTTTAAAAGCAACATATGGTGGATTTCCAATTATAGTATCAAATTTTTCTGAAACAGGATAATCAAAAAAATCCATTTTTAGACAATTAGTTATTTCTAAATCTTTTTCTATGCCAATAATATCTTTATTTTTGAGTAAACGAATAAAAATACCATCCCCACAGGATGGCTCTAATATTCTGTTTCCTCTTTTTATTAATTTAATCATTTTTTGTGCGATATTTTCTGGTGTAAAAACCTGACCAAGCCTTTTAATTTTATAATCTTCTTTAGCCATATTAACTCCTTAAAATTTTTTATAAATATATAATAAAAGCTCCTAAGATTAATAATATTGTTCCTAAAATTCTAATAGCGACTTTTTCTTTAAAAATAAATTTTGCAAAAAATGCAGTAATAAGCGCAGAGCTCATAGAAACAGGTTCTGCTATACTAACATCAATATACTTAAACATATTTAACAATGCAATATATGAATAAGCATTAGAAATTCCTCCACTTATCAAAGGAGAAATTTTGTTTTTAATAATTTTTATATGAGGTTTTATTGATTTATATTTTATCATAGTAACTATAAAAAAGTATATACTAACTATTAAATATATCGAAATCGAATAGCTTAATGAATCAATATTTCTTATGAAATATCCATCTATAGTCCTACCTATTGCCATTAATCCAGAAGAAATTAACATTGCCACAGCACCTTTGCTTTTTAAAATATTTTTATATGACTCCTTTAAATTATTATCTTTCTTTAAAAATGAAACGCCATATAACATTAACAAACTACCCAAAATTTTAGTAATAGTAATTTTTTCATTTAAAAAAATAGCAGTAGTGATTATCAAAAAAATAACGTTCATATTGTATAAAGGAGCGATTACAGAAGCATCTTCATTTGCAAGTGCGTAAACATATAAAAAGAATGAAAATGCATATATAGTTCCACTAAAGATAGCGGATTTTAATGAAATAAAACTTATGTGATTAAAAAATGGGAAAAAAGCTAAAAAAGAGAAAAAGAAAAATGCCCATGAAGATAGAATTTCATCTTCATGGGTTGTTATTTTCTTTCCAGCAATTCTTTCATAACCTAATAATGTAATTCTAATTATTAACCAGAGATACACCATTTATAATCACCGTATCATCCAAGTGCATTATCAAGAATCATCATTACCAAAAATCCAGTAATTAAAGAGAATGTTGCAGCTCTTTCATAACCGTGTGAATGTGTTTCTGGAATAATTTCATCACTAATTACATATAACATAGCTCCTGCAGCTAACGCAAGAAAGAAAGGCAAAGCTGGTCTCATTAAAACAATAAATCCTGCACCAATAACTCCACCTATAGGTTCAACCCATCCAGAAAATGCAGAATACCAAAAAGCTTGTTTTTTAGAATAACCGGCCTTTAAAAATGAAACTGCAGTAGCTGTTCCTTCTGGAATATTTTGTATTCCAATAGCTGTTGCTACAATAATACCATTTTTAATCATTTCTGTTGTACCACCACCAAAACTTACGCCAACAGCCATACCTTCTGGAAAATTATGTAAAGTAATAGCTATAACAAATAACCATACTTTTTTTACAACTGCCATGTTCGGACCTTCATGACCTTTTAAAAAATGTTCATGTGGTGCAAAAGTATCCATTAATTCTAAAATAACAGCACCTACAATAATACCAATGACTGTTATAGTAATACCACCAAGGTCAATTGCTGGAACAATTAATGAAAACATTGTAGCAGCAAGCATTACTCCGGCTGCAAACCCCAAAGCCATATCCAATTGTTTTTCTGTCATTTGTTTTTTCATAAAAAATATAGGTATGGCTCCAAGGGCAGTAGCACTACCTGCTATTAAACTAGCTAAAGCTCCATAAGTAAATATTTGACTTCCAGTTAATTCCATCTTATCTCCTCCATTTATTTTATAATTATTTCTATATTCTTTTTATAAAAAGCAATTGCAACTTTTATAATTTTTTCTATTCCGTAACTCTTTATTTCCTTTTCATAACCTCTTTCTTCTATTTGTTTTAATCCTTTTTCCGCACTGTCTTTTAAATCTTTATCAAAGTCTACACTATATTTTTTGAATTCAAATATTATTCCCGGTTCTGTTTTTTCTTTAGGTATTAATATTAAATCTGCTCTTCCATATCCCGCTTCTCTATTACTTTTTATTATATATTTATTTTTTAATCCTACTATCATTCCAAGGATTAAACCATGATAGAATCTTTCTGGTTCTTCTCCACTTACATCAAAATAACTTATTGTTTCTTCTACCATTCTTTTAAAATTTTCAGAAAATTCTATTTTTTTACCTTGCTTTAGTAATAACAATATGTTTTCATATTCTATTTTATTTTCTTCTAATATATTTATTACAGTGTTCTCAAAGAATCTTTTTGTTTCTTTATTAGTTATTCTCAGTTTATATTTTGGCTCTCCTTCTTCTCCTACATGTTCTACCCAGGTTAGGTATCCTGTGAATAGAAATAATGTCCATATGCTTTCTTCTGTGCTTTTGTCTAAATCTCCATATACTAAATTTTCATCTATACTACTTTCTATTTCTTTTCCTTCTATTAATTCTTCTATTTTTGTTTTTACTTCTGCTGTACTTTGTCTTATTAATTGTTTTATTAATTCATTTCCACTGCTGTTTATCCAATAGTATTTTATTTCACCATTATTTCTTGCCAGATTTATTATTGAATATGGATTGTATATTTCTTTTCCACCAAAATTATATCCATTATACCATTCTATTACTTTTTCTTTTTCATATTCTAATCCATAATATTTTAATGTTTCTTCTACTTCTTCCCATGTCAATCCAAATTTGTCATTGAATAATTCACTCAATACTGTTGATGCTTGAAGATTATTTACTCCTGTAAATATACTTTCTTTTGCTACTCTTGTTATTCCTGTTAATACTCCTTTTTCTAAATACTCATTGTCTTTTAATGCATTTCCTAATATATTTCCCATAAAATTTATGAATTCATTATAGTATCCGTTTAAATATGATTGTTGTATTGGAGTGTCGTATTCGTCTATTAATAATATCACTTTTTGCTTATAATAGCGATATAAATATTCTGTTAGATTTTTTATACTATTTTCAAATGAGGCTTTATTAGCAGTTTTATCAAGAATTTCCACTATTTTCTTTTTATCCCATTGGGTTATTTCTTTTGTTTCTAAAAGATATGTATATTTATTATATAAACTTGATATGATCTCTTTTAAAGATAGTATCATATCTTCAATATTTGGTTGTTTTAAATCTTTAAATGAAATAAATATTGTAGGATACTTATTTAAATACTTTTCTCTTATCTCTTTTTCTTCCCATATCTTTAATCCCTCAAACAAATGTTTATTATCCTGATCGTTTCTAAAAAAGTATTTCATCATGGTCATATTTAATGTTTTTCCAAACCTTCTTGGTCTGGTTATTAATACTACAT
This sequence comes from Marinitoga aeolica, assembly GCF_029910535.1. NCBI lineage: Bacteria > Thermotogati > Thermotogota > Thermotogae > Petrotogales > Petrotogaceae > Marinitoga > Marinitoga aeolica. Next base: position 1,060,630 of record NZ_CP069362.1, on the reverse strand, counting down.
TACCACTTTCTATTATATCTTTTATCAGCATGCTTTTATCTATATAATACATATTATCTTCTATTATGCTTTTAAAATCACTTCGTCCTATTGGTAATCGTTTCAATTTTTTCATCATTACACCTCCAGCAACTTATATTAATATTATAACATAAAAGCGAGGCAAATGGCCTCGCTTTTTTAAAACTCATATTCTCCTTGAATAAACGGTATAGGTATTAAAGGATTCATATCTCTTCCCTTTTCCCATGCTCTTTTTCCGGCACTGAATGGAAGTATAAAATTACCCGATACAGATAAATTGATTTTATTGTTAATTACAGGAATTCCGTATTTTATCCCAACACCTGACATATATAATTGTTCATACTGATATGGTACAACAATAAGCACTCTTGTGTTAACTCCTATAGACAGATTGTTAGTAACAAAGTAGTCAATGTTTAAAGATGGAGAAAACATATAATTCCATTGTTCTGGATTTTTTTCATCTGGTCCAAAAATAAACCCTAAAGACCCACCAATTTGAATATTATCCATGTTGTAATAGACACCAAAATATGGAAACAAAGCTCCAGATACGGCTATTCCTAATGAATATGAAAAAGTGGCTGAAAAAGAGAATATTGATAAGATTAAAATAAAAATAATAATAATTTTTTTCATCTCTCTCACTCCTTTCTTATAGTTTGAAAACCTAAAAATAATAAAGGGGTTACTATTAATGAAAAGGTTAATATTTGTGCAGAATCAACCTCATTTTTAAATATAAGGAATGTTAAAAGAGCTGCTGCACCAAAAAAAACTATTGCCCCTAAAATCCTATATCTAACTGCTAACCACGTTGCAAATAATACCAGTAACCATGGTGACATTTCTATCAAAGTTACTACAGAAAATCCATGTGATAATATAGTGAATAATGCTAATATTAGAAATATAGTATACCCAGTTCTTTTTATCACTTTTTCTCTATTAAACATATAACCAATGTATAATAAATTCTTCAATAATAATGGGAATAATGTATAAAAGATTAATAGTTCTTTTTCTGGAACAAAATCCATTGTTAAAAAGAATGCAGAAACTCCTATTACAATATATAATGTAATATTTGATGTCTTGTACCTTAAATATCTATCCATTTCATCAATATTTTTTGAAAATATATCTTTATATATTTCTATTAGAATAACTATTAAATATAACAACGAAAACCAGTAATTCAATGATACTAATATTGTTATTAAAAATAAAAGAGCAATTTCAATTATAAACAAATATTTTCTCATTTTAATTACCTCCTTTAAATGCAAATGAATTTTCTTCATTCAAATCCTCACTTTCTAAAATAAATAAATCCTCCACCTTACAATTAAATATATATGCTATTTTTAAAGCTAACAATATAGATGGTGAATATTTTCCTTTTTCTATATAATTAATAGTTTGTCGTGATACACCTACTCTTTTTGCCAATTCTTCTTGAGTCATATCAAACATAGCTCTATAAACCTTTAGTTTATTTTTCATAGGAATCCCTCCTATTATTATTATACAACTTTACTTGACAAAATGTCAAGTATTTTTGACTAATACGAAAAAAATATAAAATATTCATAAATATGAAAAATATAATTTACATAAATTTGTTGACAATAATAAAAATTAATTGTATAATAAAAATGAAATTATTACAAAAATAAAATAAGAATTATGGAGGTGATATTAATGGCAAATATTCCATTAATAGGAGAAAAATTCCCAGAATTAGAAGTAGTAACAACACATGGTAAAATGAAATTACCAGAAGCTTTTAAAGATAAATGGTTTGTATTATTTAGTCATCCAGCAGATTTTACTCCAGTATGTACAACAGAATTTGTTGGTTTTCAAAAGAGATATGAAGATTTTAAAAAATTAAATACCGAATTGATAGGGTTAAGTATTGATCAAGTGTTTTCTCATATCAGCTGGATAAATTGGATAAAAGAGAAGATGGGTGTAGAAATTCAATATCCTGTTATCGCAGACGATAGAGGACAAGTAGCTGAAAGATTGGGTTTGATTCATGCTTCAGCTTCACATACGGTAAGAGCAGTGTTTATTGTAGATCCAAATGGAGTAGTAAGAGCAATTATTTATTACCCACCAGAATTAGGTAGAAACCTTGATGAAATTTTAAGAGCTGTAAAAGCACTTCAATTATCAGATAAATCAAAAGCAGCTATGCCAGCAAATTGGCCAAACAATGAATTGATCGGAGATAAAGTTATAATACCTCCAGCATCTGATGTAGAATCAGCAAAAGATAGACTAAAGAATTATGAAGGTTATGATTGGTGGTTTGTTTATAAAAAATTAGAAGATTAATAATATTCATCCCCAATAACTCCAGCTTTTTAAAGCTGGAGTTATTTTAATTTATTGATAAAAATTTTAATTAAACTTAGATCATTTTAAAAATGTATTAGAAGTGTTTTTTTACTAAGAGAACATAAAATTGAAATAAATGTGTTATAATAAAAAAGAATAAAAATTTAGATGGTAGAGTGATATAAATGAGTATAAAGGATTTTTTTAAAAAATTGTTATAATTTTTTTGTTATTTATATTTATTCTTGGAAGCGTTTTTACATATATTTCATATAGAAAAGAAATCAATAATAATATTGAAAAAATCAAATTTGAAATAAAATTAATATCTTCAAACTTTAAGTATTTTTTTAAGAAAAAAGAAGATTTTATAACTAAAGTAACTTATGAAATAAATAAAGACAATGTAGATGACATTTTAAGGGAAATATATTTTTATAATAAAGATGAAATAATATACGTCTATTTTGCAGATAAAAATGGAGATATAATAGTTACTCCAAAAATAAAAATACCTCCAGATTTTGATCCGAGGAAAAAAGATTGGTATATAAAAGCTACAAAAAATCCTGAAAAGGTTATTGTAACAAATTCATTTGCTGATCCTGAAAAAACTAAAATTGTTCAAACTGTTTCAAAAGCAATTAAAGTAAATAATAATGTTATAGGTGTTTTGGGTATGGATTTAAAAAAAGATTCTATAGATAGAATTATTAATATAGCAAATTTACCAAGAATGGATAGAATATATATATTCAAGAAAAATGGAGAGGTTATATATAATAATAAAGAAATAAAAAATGTACGTAGTTTTATAAAAATAGTAGATGATAATAATTTTCATATTATAAAAACAGGATTAAATATATATTTCTATAATAAAATAATAGATGATATATACATACTTTATGTTTATAATAAATCTGATCTGGTTAAATTAGTAATAAAGGAAATTATTATTATATATACAATCATTTTTTTGATTGTTTTATTATTTTTGTATAAAATTAATGATTTTCTAAATAAAAAAATAATAAATCCTATATTTGAAATCTCAAAATCCATGAAAAATGTTTCTGTGAATTTAAGAAAAAAAGAAGTTCCAGTTATCAGAGATAATTATGATATAAAAGAAATAAAAGAAATAGCAAATAGTTATGAAATAATGATTAACAACGCTATTTCTTCCTTAATGAATTTTAATCTTTTGACAGAAGAAATAAGAAAAATGTATAATAATTTAAAATCAGTAAATGAAGCATTTTTTGAATTTATTAAGCTAATCAGTCTTATAGAAAATGAAGATTTAAGTATGGAAGAATATTTTAATTCAATTTTAAAATATATGATCTCTCACATTAGAGAAGCTAAATATGGAAGTATATCAGTTTTAGTGAATAGAAAATGGAAATATATTACAGCAATTGGTCATGACATAAATAAATTAAAATTACTTGAAATTTTTTCAGGTCCAGAAAATTTTCATATTAAAGAAAAAGTTAATATAGTTACATATGATGAAATATTTAAAAATGACAATCTATATTTAGATGAAAAAATTTATGAAGAGTTGAAAGAAGCAACAAAAAAGTTTAAATATGCTATGACGTATGTTGTAGAATTAGAAAATATGCTCCTTATGATTTCAGTGGAAACGCCAGAAAGTAAAACTTTTTCAAGAGAAAGTATAGAAATATTTAAAGCACAGGTTAATCTTGCAAAAATATTTTTAGATAAAAAATTTGAAATAGAGAAAATTCAAAAAATATATTTTAATTTTGCAGAGAAATTGGCCTCTGTTGCAGAGGGGCATGATGATGTAACAGGAAAACACATATATAGAGTAGGAGAAATTTCAGCATTTTTAGCTCAAAAACTTGGATTGGATGAAAAAGAAGTTGAAAAAATAAAAAAGTTTGCACCTTTACATGATATTGGTAAAGTATATGTTCCATATGAAATTTTAAATAAAGAAGGAAAATTAACAAAAGAAGAGTTTGAAATAATGAAAAAACATACTATTTATGCAAAGAGATTGTTGTCAGGGGATAAATGTTTTGATTTTGCTTTAAATATTGCATTATATCATCATGAAAATTGTGATGGAAGTGGGTATCCATACGGATTAAAATGTTATGAAATACCATTAGAAGCGGCAATTGTAAAAATAGCAGATATATATGATGCATTAAGGGCAAAAAGATCATATAAAGAAGCTTTTTCTCATGAAAAATGCGTAAAAATAATTACAGAAGGAGATAATAGGACTAATCCTTCTCATTTTCGATATGATGTATTAGAAATATTTAAAAAATATAATAAAGAAATAGATAAAATCTGGATAGAAATAAATAAAAGTGGAGGTGTAAATAATGAACATTAAATTTGAAGCAGTAGATATTAAATTTCCAGAAGATTGTAATGTTATAGTGGGCCAATCGCATTTTATAAAAACAGTAGAAGATATATATGAAACAATTGTGACAACAGTACCAGGTATGAAATTTGGATTAGCTTTCAACGAAGCAAGTGGTCCAAGACTAATTAGATTTGATGGAAATGATGAGGAATTAACAAATCTTGCAATAGAAAATGCAAAGAATGTTGGAGCAGGACATTTTTTTGTTTTAATAATAAGAAATGGATATCCAATTAATATATTACCGAGATTAAAACAAGTTCAAGAAATTGTAAATATATATGCTGCTACAGCAAATCCTTTACAGGTATTAGTAGCTGAAACAGATTTAGGTAGAGGAGTAATGGGAGTTGTTGATGGACAATCTCCATTAGGTGTTGAGGGAGAAGAAGATAAAAAGAAAAGATACGAATTTTTAAGAAATATAACAGGATATAAAAAATAAGCTGGGATTTCCCAGCTTATTTTGGTCGGGGAGACCGGAGTCGAACCGGCGACCTTCAAATCCCGAATTTGACACGCTACCATCTGCGCTACTCCCCGTGTTCAAAAAGTATTATATCATAAAAATTAATAAATGTGATATAATTTATATTAGAATAAGAAAATATTATTTAAAGGTTAAATTACATCTTTAAAGAGGTGAAAAAATGAAAAAATTACTGGTATTTACCTGGATTGAAACGTGGAAAAAAATATTTGGTGATGAGAAAATTAGTAAAATTTTAAAAAATAATAATGTGAACCCCGAAAAAAAGGGATCACTTTTAGATGATTTTGATGAAAATCTATTGGAGAAGATTATCAAGGAAATTGCAGAAAGTACAGGCGTTTCACGAGCAGATGTAATGAGAAAAACTGGACGAGAAAATATAAAAACATTTTCAAAATGGTATCCATTGTTTTTTAAAAAACCAAGTGCATTATCTTTTTTAGCAGCTATGGATACTATTCATATGTTATTGACAAGAAGATTAGGAATTTTACCACCACGAATTATATACCAACCAATAACTTCTACACAATCTTATTTGATCTATAAATCTAAAAGAGAATTTTCAGATTATTTTTTAGGATTGATTGAAGGAGTATCAGATTATTTTAATGAAAAGATTGATGTTGAAATTATAGAAAAGGGTAAAGATGGAGAATTTAATTATTTAAAAGTAAAATTAACAGCTGAAAAACCCTATGTAAAGATAGAAAAAATGAAATTTTTCAAGATTTTTTCATTGGGTATTTTTAAATCAATGAAAAGTGTATTTATTATATTAATGCCTATTTTTATAATTTTAGTTTCATGGTTATCCTTTAATTATATTGATAATAATTTAATAGCAGCAATAGTGACAGGAATAATTTATTTTGTATTATCTTATTTGAGTACTGGCGAATATGGAAAAGGGCATAGAACAATTTTAGAAATATTGAATAATTATAAAAAGAGGAATTTTGATTACCCTATCAAATTCGAAGGTGCTACGGAAATTAAAGAAATAACAGACGGTTTTTATGATTTAACAGATGAATTTAGAAAAATATTACTTGGAGTAACAGGAGATGTTCAAGAAATTGAAGGAGCTGTAAATACAGTTAATGAATCAGCACATAATTTAAAAGAACTTATAGATACAATGCAAGACTTAGCTCAACAGGTTGCCGATACTTCAATACAGATTAGTAATGATACGGAAAATGTATCAGAGGCTGTAAATTCTAATGTTCAAACACTTTCTGAAATAGTTGAAAGAGAATCGGAAATGGTTGAATCTTTAAATGAAGCTGTAAAGGCAATACTAAAATCTGCAAATAATGTTGAAAGTTCATCTGAAGGTATTCTTGAAATGAGTAATAGGTTTAAGGAGTTGGTAAAACTTGGAGATAAATTACAGAAAGAAGCTGAACAAATAAAAGAGATTGCTTCAACCGTTATGAGTATAGCAGAACAAACTAATTTATTGGCGCTAAATGCAGCAATAGAAGCAGCAAGAGCTGGAGAAAGTGGAAAAGGATTTGCTGTTGTTGCTGATGAAATAAGAAAATTAGCAGAGGAATCTAAAGAATCAGCTAATAATATTTCAGAATTTTTAGGTGTAGTAACAAATGGAATAAATGAATTAACGGGTAAATTAACAAGTGAATTTGAAGAAATGAAACAACAATCAAGTAATTTGAATGTCAGCTCCCAGGAGAATAAAAAATCCAGTGAAGCAATTTCTATGATTTCATCAGAAATTAATAATCTTATTATGAGATTAAAAGATGAAGAAGAAAAATTAGAAGGAACAACACAAAATATAGAGAGTTTACTTGCAATTTCAGAAGAAAGTGCTGCAACTGCTGAAGAAATAAGCGCATCAATTCAAAATTTCTTATTTAATACCAGAGATATTCTTGTTGAAGTGGAAAAAATAGGTGGGTATATTAATATATTGTATGATAATTTTGAAGGAATAAATATTTAGAAGGGGATGGATATTATGGAAAATAAATATTTAGTGTATCAATTAGCTGCATATTTAGGTACACCATCATTTTATAATTTGATTGGAGAATTAATAAACGAAGAAACAAACAGTCAAAAAACAGTTATTGTTAGATCACAAAAAGAACAATGGGTTATTTTAGATGCAAAAGGGTATAATCCAGAAAGCTTAACCTATGATACTTTTGAAGAATTATTATTAAAACTTGAGGACGTAAATGTGCTTAAATTTCCTTTTAATACATATTTATTATTTGATGGAAAATTTGAAGATAAAAATATTATAAGAATTTTAAGTATGTTATTTGATAAAGAAGAAGAAATATATGAAAAATATAGACTTGAAATGGTTGTAGACAGGCTTTCTTATCAACTATCAGGGATTGAGAGCATTGTAAGGTTATTATCAAAAAAAATGGAAGAACAGGATTTCATGGAAACATTGTTAAGTAGTATCTCTGAGATATTTTTCTCAACAGTTGGGTTATATTCAGCGGATAAAAAATTATTGAAAAAATTTGGTAAATTGAGTTTACCAGAAGAGTTAGAAATATTTGATAATATGGATGAAGGATTAACAAATGGAAAGGCTTTTAATATATTTAATTTTACAGACGAGCAAAAAGCTTATTATGAGGTGTTTAATATTAAATATGTAGTTCCATATCTCAAAGAAGGATTATTAAAATATATTGTTGTGATTTCAAGGGATACGCCAATTGAAAAAGAAGAAAGAGATGTTTTTGATACCGTACAAAAAATTACCAGATTTTACTATGAAGAAAATGCAATATAAATATATATAAAAAATAAAAAGGGCATTAGCCCTTTTTATTTTCTTGGTTGAACAACAAATTTAATAGCTGTTCTCTCTTCACTATCGATTTTTACATCAACAAATGCAGGAATACATACTAAATCAATACCGCTTGGTGCCACATAGCCTCTTGCAATAGCAACAGCTTTAACAGCTTGGTTTACAGCACCTGCCCCAATAGCTTGAATTTCTGCTTTCCCCTTTTCCCTAATAATTGCAGCTAATGCGCCAGCTATAGCTATAGGTTTTGAATTTGCAGCAACTTTCAATACTTCTACTTCTGCCATAAATTTTACCTCCCTTTTTTTACTACTATTTCAGCATATATTAGTGGAATTGGCGCACCTGGAGGGATTTGAACCCCCAACCTGCGGATCCGAAGTCCGACGCTCTATCCAATTGAGCTACAGGTGCGTCTCAAAATATATTATACTTTAAAAATTAAATTTAATCAAGTCTTAAGTAGAAAAATATCTTCTTTAATATAAATTTTTTAATATAAATTTGGTATAATAAATTCGGGTGATAATATGATAAAAGTACTTTTAATTTCGGATATACACATTCCAAAAAGAAATAGATATGATAAATTAGAAAAAATAAATTATTCACAATTAGATTATATTATAGCAACTGGAGATTATATAGAAGAAGATGTGATATTTTACTTTAAGTCACAAAAACCTATATTTTATGGTGTTTTTGGAAATGCTGATGAATATAATATAAAATTTTCTTTACCGGAAAAAAGGATTATAAAATTGGGAAATTATAATATTGGCATAATACATGGTCATCAAGCTGGTTGGGGTGATCCATCAAAATTAATTCAGAGATTTAATAATATAGATGTATTAATATATGGACATTCACATAAAAAAGATGATAGAGTAATAAAAGGGATAAGATGCATCAATCCAGGGGCATTTTGTGATGGAAAATATGCAATTTTAGAAATGGGGAGTGATTCATTATCGTTAAAATGGATGCAAGTTTAAATTTGAAAATTGAACAAATAAAAGCAGAAATAAAAAACATAGTGAAAGATGATATATTATATGTAGCCTTTTCTGGCGGTATGGATAGTACTATTGCAGCATTTCTCGCAAGAGAAGCGTTAGGACCAGAAAAAGTAAAACTTGTTAATGTGTTATTTGGTCCTTTTGCATATTCAAAAAGTGTAGAATCTGTGTTGAAAACAGCGGAAGATTTAGGTCTTGAAATAGAATTTGCAGACAAACATCAGGCACAGTATTCAATAATGAAAAAAGGGCCAAATTGTAATCAATGTACAAAAACATTAAAAATGTCAGGAGTAAAGGAAGTTGCTAAAGATAAATTGGTAGCAACAGGAGCTAATCAATCTGATTCATGGGGTAAAACATGTATAAAAGTAATGAATAACCTTTATTCTCCTATTATAGGTTTAACAAAAGAGGAATTAAGAGAAATTGTAAAAAGATATAATTTAAAGATAAGAAAAGTTGGTGAAAATGCCCACAGAGAAGGGTGTAAGTTAAAACATCTACTGAAATTATTGATTAATATGGACTATCATGGAAGGGCAGTATCTTTTGCAAATGAGATAATTCATGATGTGTTGGATAGATATGATTATAAGAGAGAAATAGCTAATGTAAAAATAATAGGGCCACTTTCAAAAAATATTGCATTAATAAATATAAAACCTCATCCACCCAAAGAAATATATGATGAAATAATAGAAATATTAGAAAATGAAAAAAGTATAGATGAAGTTTATATTGTTGACAAACCTATTGAATTAACTATTAGTGCAAATCCAGGAATATATGGAAATGAAGAATCGAGATATTGGATAGAAAAAGGAAGACTACAACCAGAATTTGCTGCACCATTAAAAGTAGTCTGGAAAAAATCAAAAAATGAAAGACTGGCAACATTTCATGCTGTTGATTTTCGTTTTCTTGATGAGGAGTGGTAGTTTTGAATATATTATTGCCAATTATTTCAGGTATTTTAACAGGACTTGCGATGCCTGGGAATCTTTTTTCATTTTTAATCTGGTTTTCTGTAGCTCCATTTTTATACTCGTTTTCACATTCAAAAAGAACATTAGAAAGATTACTTAAGGTTTTTTTATATAGTTATTCATTAATGTTTACCACATTATGGTGGGAAATTCCTGTGTTATCAAAAAATATTCCAGAAGTAATAAATACATTTCCCGGGTATATAGGTTTTCTATCTTTTTTGCTAATGGTGTTAATTTTGACATTACCCTATTATATTATCTGGTTTTTGGGTGAACTTTATTTTAGAAAGTCAAGAGTAGTAAATTTTAAATCACAGGTATTTTTTTCTGTGTTTTCATATGCAGCTGCAGAAATACTGAAAGAATTTGGAGATTTTGCTTTTACTGGAGGGAATTTATCAGATGCGCTATATCAACATATAGGTTTTTTACAAGTATTACCCTTTACAGGAACTATAGGTTTAACAATTTTAATTTTATTTGTTAATTCAATAATAGCATTCATTCCAGAAAGAGAAAGGGTAAAATATGCTGTAATAATAATTGGAAGTTTATATTTAGTAAATTTCGTAATAACAGAAAAACTTCCATTAATCAACATAAATAAAAATGCGGTAAAAGTAAGTGTCTTTCAAACAAATGTTCCTCAAGAAATTAAATATTCAGATAATACGTGGAATTCATACGTTGAAATCTCAAATTATTTACAGGAAAATAATGATAAAAGTGATTTACTAATTTTACCAGAAGCGGTGTTTATAAAAGATATAAGAAGCTCTGAAATATTTAGAATAATACAGGAAGCAGTAAAAATATCCAATAAAAATTGGATAATAGGATTTCCTACAGTAAATAGTGAAAAAAGAGAATTTTATAATAGTGCACTATATTTAAATAAAAATGGTCAAATAGAAGAAATATATAATAAAATTAGATTAATGCCATTTGCAGAATTTTTACCATATGAAAATATCTTTAGAGTATTTTCATTTTTTAAACTGGTAAATTATTATACCCCTGGTAACAAATATACTGTTTTAAATTTAAAGGATAATAAGTTTAGTGTTCAAATTTGTTTTGAAACATATTTTCCTGAAATTTCAAGAAATTTTGTAAAAAATGGTGCTCAATTTTTAGTAGCAATAAGTAATGATGGATGGTTTAGCCAAAAAACAGCATTGATTCAACATTTTTCAAAAAGCGTATTTAGAGCAGTTGAAAACAGAAGAACATTTATACAGGTTTCAAATACTGGAATAACAGGTATAGTAGATAAGTATGGAAGGATAGTTGAAACATTGCCAACAAAGACATATATTGGACAAAATTTTTATGTTCCAATAGAAAGTAAAGAAACATTTTATACAAAATATGCGGATATAATAACTGTAATTATATTGATATTAGCATTAACATTTAGTCTTATATAAAACGTTCATATATTCTGCTTTGTTATTTTGGTATAAAATTATATAGAAAGGGGGAGAAATGATGAAAATAAAATGGTTTGGACACTCATGTTTTGGAATAGAATATTTAAATGTTAAAATATTAACAGATCCGTTTAATGAAACTGTTGGTTATCCATTACCAGATTATCAGCCAGATATAATAACAGAAAGTCATCAGCATTTTGATCATAATGCACATCATTTAATAAGAGGAAATTATGTACTTATTAACACTCCCGGAAAACATTTATCGAAAGGAGTAAAAATAACAGGATTAAAAACATATCATGACAAAGTAAAAGGTCATGATAGAGGAGAAAATATAATATTTAAATTTAAATTTTCTGATGGATTGACAATTGCGCATTGTGGTGATTTAGGGCATATACCAGATGACAAAACAATAGAAGAATTAAAAGATGTAAATATTTTAATGATTCCAGTAGGTGGATATTATACAATAGATGCAGATGAGGCAAAACAAATAATAGATAAGTTAAATCCAAAAATAATAATTCCTATGCATTTTAAAACTAAATATATAAAATTTCCAATTAGTTCTGTAGAGAATTTTACTAAATTGATGATGAGAACAGTAACTAATGTTGGAAAAGAGTATATAATAAGCAAAGAAGAGATAAACATATCAGGTTCTAAAATATTATTATTCAATATTTAGGAGTAATTTTAAAGAGGTGTAATTGTGAAAAAAATATTATCAGGAATATTTATAATAAGCATAATTTTAACCTTATTAACAGCGTGTTTTCCAACAAATAATGATAATTCAAAAGGTTCAACCATAACCTTTTATTTAACAGATTCACCTAAAACAGATATTCAAAAGGCAGAATTAAATGTTAAAGAAATTAAATATACATCAGATTCTACAGAAATTATACTTCTTTCAAATCAAAAAGAAGACTTTTTAAAACTTGATGGAGTTTTGGAAAAAATAAAAGATATAGAAGTTATTAATGAAAGTGCATTAAAAAATGCGAAAATAGAAATAACCCTTGATTCAACAATAGATATTGGAAGCAAAAAAATTTCTGTTGATTCTACAAATATTACACTTAATTTAGATACGTCAGAATTTAACCTAAATAGGAATTATAATATAATAATTGATCTTGATCTGGGAATATCTTTATCAGGAGATACAAAATTCAATCCATATTTTAGAACATGGATGGTTGCAGATACTTCTGCTGATTATTTAACTTTATATGGATATGTTTATGATGATAAAATAACAAAAGTTCCCAAATCACACTATATGGTTTTAATTACGGATACGAATTATTCGACTATATTATATACAACATTAACCAATAACGATGGTATGTATAAATTTAACAGGATAAAATTGGATTTGACTAAAAATTATGAAATTTCAGTAGCTTATCCGGAAATGGATTTTAATGATGTTAATATTGTAAATTTTGAATCATATATAATTACTGATAGTTCAACAAATTTAGATGTAACTAAAGAACAAATAGATTTATATATCGGATATCAATAATTGAATATCAACAATTTTATAAACATAGTCAAAGGGGGAATTAAAGTTGAAAACATTAAAAGAAGTAATAGAAAAAGCAAAGAGCTTAAACAAAAAAAGAGTAGTAGTAGTTGGTGCAGAAGATAAGGAAGCATTGAAAGCAGTATCTGCAGCATATGATGAAGGTTTTGTAGAGCCTGTATTAGTTGGTAAAAAAGAAATTATAGAGGAAAATTTAAAAGAATTAGGTAAAGAATTTGATATTATTGATGCAAAAACAGAAGAAGAAGCTGCAGAACAAGGAGTAAGGTTAGTATCTTCAGGAGCCGCGGATATAGTTATGAAGGGCTTAATAAAAACATCAAAATTATTGAAAGCGGTTTTAAATAAAGAATGGGGTTTAAGAACAGGTAGTGTGTTAAGCCATGTAGCAATAGTTGAAACAGAAGCATTAGATTCATTAAAAATAGTTACAGATGGCGGAATGATAATAAAACCAACATTAGATCAAAAAGTAGCAATAATAAATAATGCAGTAGAATTAGCTCATTCAATGGGAATAGAAACACCAAAAGTAGCATTATTAGCAGCAGTTGAAGTTGTAAATCCAGATATGCCAGAAACAATGGATGCAGCAATAATAACTCAAATGAATAAGAGAGGACAAATTAAAGGATGTATTGTAGATGGACCTTTGGCTTTAGATAATGCTTTAAGTGAAATGGCTGCTAAAATTAAGAAAATAAAGAGTGATGTTGCTGGACATGCTGATATATTAGTAGTTCCAGATATACATGCAGGAAATGTTTTAGGAAAATCTGCAATATATCTTGCAAATGGAAAAATAGCAGGACTTGTTTTAGGAGCAAAAGCTCCAATTGTTATTGTTTCAAGAGCAGATACGGCAGAATCAAAATTAGCTTCATTAGCATTAGCGGTATTAAAAGCAGAAAACTAATACATTATCGATGTCTGAAAGACCCGAAAGGGTCTTTTTTTGTTGACAAAGTAAAAAAAAAGAGTTATAATTAAATCGAACGTTCGTTTGAAATTAATTATAAGTGAGGATGAAAAAAATGAGCGATCTATTAAAAGATAATGATTATGCTAATTGGTTAAAAGATTTAAAGAAAAAATTCAGAGAAGCACAGCTTAAAGCAGCTGTTAAAGTTAATTCAGAACTACTTAACTTTTATTGGGATCTTGGAAAAGAAATTGTTGAAAAACAGAAAGAAGAAAAATGGGGAACAAAATTTCTTGAAAGGTTAAGTAAAGATTTGATGTCAGAATTTCCTGATGTAAAAGGTTTTTCATTAAGAAATTTAAAGTATATTCGACAATGGTATTTGTTTTGGAATAAAGTTAATGAAATTGGGCAACAAGTTGTTGCCCGATTCGAAATTGAAAAAAAATTACAAATTATTGAACTAATTACACAAATTCCATGGGGACATAATCTTACGATAATTTCAAAATGCAAAGCTCCAGAAGAAGCTTTGTTTTATGTAAAGAAAACCATAGAAAATGGATGGTCAAGAAATGTTTTGACCCATCAAATAGAAAGTAATTTGTATGAAAGAACAGGAAAAGCAATTACAAATTTTGAAACAACATTACCAGCTATTCAATCCGATCTTGCTAAAGAAACGTTAAAAGATCCATATTGTTTTGATTTTCTTACAATAAAAGAAGATTATAACGAAAAAGAACTTGAAGATGATTTGCTAAATCATCTAACAAAATTCTTACTCGAACTCGGAAATGGATTTTCATTTTTAGGAAGACAATACAAACTTGAAATAGGAGAAGACGAATTCTATATAGATTTATTATTTTATCATGTAAAGCTTCATAGCTATGTAGTTGTTGAATTAAAAACAGGAAAATTCAAACCCGAATATGCTGGAAAATTGAATTTTTATGTTTCTGCTGTAGATAATATATTAAAAACAGAAATGGATAATCCAACCATAGGATTACTTATTTGTAAATCAAAAAACAATACAGTAGTTGAATACTCTCTGCGAGATATCTCAAAACCAATAGGTGTAACTGAATATAAGATAACAAAAGATTTACCGAAAGAATATAAATCTTCTTTACCTGAGATTGAAGAAATAGAAGAAGAATTGAGTATGATTGAAAAAAAGAAAAAACATAAGTTATAATTAAATCGAACGTTCGTTTGAAAGGTGGTGAAATTATTAATTCATTAAAAGAAAAGATATTAAATACCTCTATAGAATTATTTTATAAAAAGGGTTTTGAGGCAACAGGTGTCAGAGAAATATCAAAGAAAGCAAAAGTTAGTCCGTCTATGATAAATTATCATTTTGGTTCTAAAAAAGGTATATTAAAAGAGATAATGGAACTTTTCTTTTCTTATATGGAAGAGTATTTAAACAAAGAACACGTAGAAGAAAAAAAATTTGAAGAAAGAATCAGAATGGCAATTAAATCTTTAGTAATAGCATTAAGAAAAAATGAGAAAATGTTTAAAATCATAATGACACAAATTCCAGATGATGATATTGATTTAATAGAATATAGAACAGAAAAAATGAAAAAAATCATATTAGGAAAAATATTTTTAGATGAATTTAAAGGATTTAATAGTAATGTTAAGTATGAAATAATAGGTCCAGCATTAAGTGGTATGATATTTTCACACTTTTTATTAAAAGATATTGCTACTCAAATTTCAGGAAAAATATTTGATGATGAATTTTATGAAATTTATCCAGATTATATAGCAGATATATATTTATATGGAGCTTTAAAAAAATTAAAGGAATAAGGAGATGGTGTTATGGAAAGATATGTAGAATTTGTATTTAATAACAGAAAAAAACTATTGATATTATTAGTAATAATTAACATTACCGCATTAATAGGATTATTTCAAATTAGACTGAATGTTGATATGAAAGCCTTTTTACCAAGTAGTTCTGAATATTTAGATAGTTATTCTATTATAGAAAAAAAGTATGATTTATCAGATCAACTTATGGTGATGTTAGAAACAGATAAAAATCCATTAGAAGATTTAGATTTATATAGAAAATTATGGTCATTGCAAAGAGAATTGGAGAGTATAAAAGGAATAAATTTTATTTCCAGTTTATTTCCTCAATCATTTCCTGGATATAATATAAAATCTCCTGAGGATATTAATGAGAATTTTTTAAATAAAATTTCTCAAATATCTATGTTTAAAGATAAGTTCTTTAAAGAAAAAGATGGGAAATATTATACCTTACTAACAATTCCTTTAAAAACTGACGATTTTAAAGTAATAGATAAAATTGAGGAAGTATTAAAAGCCGTTACTCATTATAACGGTGGAACGTTATATTTTACTAAAAAATTATTTGATTATCTGTTGAGTATAGTTATATTTTTGCCACCATTTGCATTTTTAACAATGTTATTAATCTTTTCTCTTCAATTAGGGTCAAAGAAACTAGCATTATTTTCTGTTATACCTGCAGGATTAGGTGCATTATGGACATTAGGATTAATGGGATGGTCTGGAAGGGAATTGAGTTTAGCAAGTGTTTTAGTTCCAATTTTTACAATTATCATGGGTAGTGCTGATGGTATGCATTTTTTAACTCATTATGTAGAATATATAGAAAGAGGATTAGATAAAAAAAGTGCAACTGTAGAAACATTAAAAAGTACAGGTATTGCAATGATAATGACAACAGTTACTACAATAATAGGATTTATTTCCATGGTATTTATTAATTCAAATATGATGAAAGAAATGGGTTTATGGACATCATTTGGTATAGGTTTTGCTGGCATAGCAACATTATATATATTACCTGTAATTATTGCTGGTGATGTTGAACTAAAAAGAAAAAAAGCACATATGTTTGATGCAAGCTTTGTTAAAAAATTTTGGAATAGAAAGGGAGTATATACGTACATAATATTAATTTTGATATTTGCATTATTAATTCCATCAATTACAATTAAATTTGATCAGATAAGTATGTTTAAAAAATTCACTAAAGTAAGAAAAGATTATGAGAAATTATCATCAGTATTTGATTTTAATATACCTGTCATGGTTGATTTTCAAACAAAGAAGGATCCATTAGATAAAACATATTTAGATGAAATGAAAAAACTGGAAAATACGCTGAGCGATAATATATCTATGTTTAATTATCCACAACAATTTTTAGATGTAATGGGAAAAGAATTTTTTAATTTCAAATCGTATCCAAATCCTATTCAAGTATTAATAATAAAAAATGCAGTTAAAAATAATCCATCTATACCATTATTTGATTTAATAAAAGGAAAGAGCTATTTAGGAATAATAACCACAAAAGATAATAATCAAGATACATTAGAGAAAATACAAAAAGTTGTATACAATTTAAAGAACGAAGATGTGTTTACTGATATAAAAGTATCTGGAATGCCTTATGTATTTAATGAAATGAATACTACAGTTTTAAATAGTCAAATAAAAAGTATTATTATTAGTTTGATATTGGTGTTAATATCTATATTTATAATGATAAGAAGTATAAAAATTTCTTTTTATGGAATACTGCCATTATTAGGCGCTTTAATTGTTGAATTTGGAGTAATGGCATTATTTAAAATACCGCTAAGTATACTAAGTGCATTGATGGCTAATATTACAATAGGTGTTGGTGTTGATTATGCAATTCATATGATAGGAACATATAGATATTATAAGACAAGGAGTAAAAATCCAATAGAAGATACATTTAATGTTGTACAAAAACCAATATTAGCTAATGCTATAGGATTGGCATTAGGATTATCAATTTTGAATTTTTCACCATTTGCTTTCCATACATATTTATCGATAATAATGTGGGTAGGTATGATTAGTGCATCGATGTTCACATTAATGTTATTACCAAATTTCTTAAAAAGTGAAAGATAAAAGGAGTTCGTAAGAACTCCTTTTTGTTATGATATAATTGAGGTGGAGGTGGAAATGATGAAATTAAAACGGCTACCAATAGGTCGGAGTGATTTTAAAAGTATAATAGAAGACGATATGTATTATATAGATAAAAGTATGCTGATAAAAGAAATAATAGAAAGTGGAGATGTAATATTAATAACCAGGCCAAGAAGGTTTGGAAAAACATTAAATATGAGCATGATGAAATATTTTTTTAGAAACGATCAGGATAATAAACATTTATTTGAAGGACTAAAAATCTGGAATGAAAAAGAGATAATAGAAAAATATTTAAATAAATATCCTGTTATATATATAACGTTTAAAGATTTAAAACAAAAAAATTATGAAGATATGATAAAATCGGTAAAATATACAATAACGGATTTATATAGAAAACACAAAGAATCAATAGATGTATTGGAAGAATTTGAAAAAGACGATTATATAGAAATAGCAAAAGGTATTGCAGATAATGTAAAATATGAAAACAGCCTAAAAAATCTAAGTGAATATCTCTACCGATATTACAAACAAAAAGTAATATTATTAATAGACGAATATGATACACCAATACAACAATCATATTTAAATGGATATTATAATGAATTCATAAACTTCATGGGAAATATATTAGGAAATGCATTAAAAGACAATGAGTATTTAGAAAAAGGGGTATTAACAGGAATAACAAGAGTGGCAAAAGAAAGTATATTCACAGGAGTAAATAATCTTCAAGCATCAACAGTATTGAGTGAATTATTCAATGACAAATTTGGATTAACATGGGAAGAAGTAGAAAAAACATTAAAGGACTATGGATTAGAATATGAAAAAGAAAAAGTAATAGAATGGTATAATGGATATAATTTTGGAGGATTAGAAATATACAATCCATATTCAATAATAAATCTGGCAAGAAATAAAGGTGAAATAAAATACTATTGGATAAATAGCAGTGGAAATGCATTAATAAAACAACTAATAAGAGAAAGTACAGCAGAAGTAAAAACAAAAATAGAAGAATTAATAGAAGGAAAAGAAATAGAAAGTAGTATAGATGAAAATTTAGTATATGGAGATTTAGACAAAAGCACAGAAGAAAGCATATGGACATTATTTCTATTCACAGGATACTTAACCTGGACAAAACATACAGGCGAAGAAGGAGAACCGAGATATAGTCTTAAAATAACAAACAAAGAAACATTACAATTCTTCAAAAAAACAGTGGTGGATATAATAAAAGAAAGTAAAATACATTATGAAAGCATATTAATGGAATTAATACATGAAAACTATGAAGAATTTAAAATAGCATTTAAAAAGATAGTAGAAAGAACAATAAGTTATTTTGATGTAAGTGGAGAAGAACCAGAAAGGTTTTATCATGGATTAATACTGGGAATGGTAGTGGGACTAAGCAAAAAATACATAGTAAAAAGCAATAGAGAAGCGGGATATGGAAGAGCAAATTTAATATTAATACCTAAAGAAAAAACAGAACCAGGAATAATATTTGAATTCAAAAAACATTACATAAAAGAAGGGGATTTAAAAAACAGTGCAGAATTAGGGATAAAACAAATAGAAGAAAAAGGATATGAAGAAGAAATAAAAAGTTATGGAATAGAGAAAATTATAAAAGTTGCAATTGCTTTTGATAAGAAAAATGTGGAAATAATAGTGAAATAAAAAATTGATGGGATGTGGGAGTATAAAAAAATTTATAGTAATTTTATTGCTATTATTAAATGTTATAGTTTTTTCAAAAACATTGTTAGTGCTCGGTGGCGGTGGAGCGGCTGGAGCATATGAAATAGGTGTATTGAAATATATAACTGAAAATAATGTTGAAATAGATGGAATTTATGGAGTTTCAGCAGGAGCATTAAATGGAGCGGGTTTTGTTATGGGTAAATTAGATGAAGTAGAGAAATTATGGAAAAGTATTGATGATGATGATATTTTTGATTTAAACATAAAAGATCATCACCCCAAGTTAAAACCGTTTGTTTTTGATCCATCACCGTTATACACATTTTTGAAAAAAATTATATCTGAAGATTTAATTTTGAAATCAAAATACGATTATGGAATATTGACATTTAATATGACAGATTTTAAACCTGTTTTTATAAGAAAAGAAGAAATGAAAGGAAAAATGGTGGATTTTATATTTGCAAGTGCAAGTTATCCTTTATTTGGAGCTATTGAGATAGATGGGAAAAAATATACTGATGGAGGAGTATTTTCTAATACATATCCAGCATTATTAGCAGAAAAATATGGTTATGATGAGGTTATAGCAGTATATCCTGTAATAGATTTACCAACAGATTGGGTAATATATTCTATTTTAAAGACAAAAAAGAATATAATAATTATTAGACCTTCAGATTCTGTTCCATTTCCATTAGATTTTTCACCTGATTATTCCAAAACATTAATAGAAATGGGTTATGAAGATGCAAAAAAAATTTTATCTAAAAAATAGGGAGATAACAAATCTCCCTATTTTTTTATTTACACAAAATTTTTTATGGTCTCATCTTACAAAACCATTTCTTCCAGCATATTCAGCATTTTTTCCCAATTTCTTTTCAATTCTTAATAATTGATTATATTTTTCAATTCTTTCTCCTCTACAAGGAGCACCAGTTTTAATATGCCCTGTATCCATACCCACAACAAAATCTGATATGAAACTATCAACAGTTTCACCACTCCTATGAGATACCATTGCCCCCCAACCAGCACTATATGCTAATTTTATTGCAGCAATAGTTTCAGTTAAAGTTCCAATTTGATTTAATTTTATTAAAGCACTATTGGCTACATTTTCTTTAATACCTTTCTCGATTCTTTTTACATTAGTAACAAATAGATCATCACCTACCAGCTCGATTTTATTACCAAGTTTTTTATTTAGAATTTTCCACCCTTCCCAATCGTCTTCGGAAAGTCCGTCTTCAATTAAAATAATAGGATATTTTTCTATCCATTTAGCATACATATCAACCATTTCTTCAGCAGTTAGCTTTTTTCCTTCTGACTTTAAAATATATAAGTTTGAATCTGAATCATAAAATTCACTTGATGCCGGATCCATGGCAATTGCAATATCTTCCATAGGTTTGTAACCCGCTTTTTCTATAGCTTCTACTATAACTTCAAGAGCTTCTGAATTAGATTTTAATGAAGGAGCAAATCCACCTTCATCACCAACACCTACAGAATATTTTTTTGATTTTAAAACAGATTTTAGAGTATGATAAGTTTCACTAGCCCATCTTAAAGCTTCTCTAAAATTTGGAGCGCCTACAGGACAGATCATAAATTCCTGAAGATCAGGGCCTTGCCAATTCGCGTGGACACCACCATTTAATATATTAAACATAGGAGTAGGTAACCTTTTAGCAGTGATTCCTCCAATATATTCGAAAAGTGGTATTTTTAAATAATTAGCAGATGCTCTTGCAATAGCAAGACTAACTCCTAAAATGGCATTAGCACCTAAATTAGCTTTATTCGGAGTACCATCCAACTCAATCATTAAATTGTCAATATCTTCTTGATCAAATGAACTTAATCCAATAATTTTTGGAGCAATTTTTTCATTGACGTTGTTAACAGCTTTTAAAACACCTTTTCCATTATATCTTTTTTTATCACCATCACGTAACTCTACCGCTTCATGAACACCTGTAGATGCGCCTGAAGGAACCCCAGCAACTCCAATAGTTCCATCTTCTAAAGTTACTTCTACTTCAACAGTAGGATTACCTCTTGAATCTAAAATTTCCATAGCAGAAACATTTTTAATAATAGCTCTCATTTTTTCTACCTCCTTATAAAAATAAACCCCTATATTGATAGTAAAAAATACTACCATTATAGGGGCTATCATCTCTAATGAGAAATTATGGTGAGCTCCATCACCTATTAATTTTTTCAATGCTCTATAATTAATTATAACATAATATGTTATAGAATTAATAAGGAAATATATATAATAAAATATAAATCGATTAAAATTTTATTTCCAGCTCTTTCTAATATCTTCAACTAATTTTTTAGCAGTTGGTGTAGCTGCGATTCCACCATTTCCGGTTTCTCTTAAATCCTCATGCATCATTTTTCCAACTCTATACATAGCATCAACAACTTCATCAAACGGAATTACACTTTCAATACCAGCTAAAGCCATTTCTGCTGTGGTAATAGCAACATTTGCAGCAGATGCATTTCTTTTTACACATGGTACCTCAACAAATCCCCCAACTGGATCACAAACAAGTCCCATTAATGATTTTAATGCTAAAGATGCAGCATGACCACATTTCTCAGCATCTTTTGAAAAATAATATGTTAATGCAGCAGAGGCCATAGCAGCAGCTGTTCCAATTTCTGCCTGACACCCTCCAGCTGCTCCAGATATAGTAGCTTTTTTTGCAACAATATTTCCAATTGCACCAGCAATTATAAATGATGAAACTAAATCATTAAAAGAAGCATTATGAATAGTTTTTAATGCGTATAGTATTGCCGGTACAACGCCACAGGCACCTGCAGTCGGGCATGCGACAATTCTACCCATTGCAGCATTATTTTCTGCTGTAGATATCGCAGTTACAGTTGCAACATAATTGAATTCACTTAATAATTTCGGAGAGTGATTTAGTAATTTTGGTGCATTGTTTCCGGTTAAACCAGTTAAACTATCGTGTTTTTTTCCGTAATTTTTTTCAGCTTCTGTAAGCATTACTTCAACCAATTTTTTCATATTATTTCTAATAATAGTTGGATCCATACCTGTTTCAACCATTTCTTCAGTTAATATAATTTCTTCAAAAGGAATATTTGTTTCTTTCCACATATCTAAGAGATGTTTAAATGTCATTAATTATCACTTCCAACATAAAAATATTTAATTACACATTCTAATTTTTCTAATTCGTTTAAATTAGAAGGTTTTTCATCTAATTCTAAAATTGTTAGGGCTCGACCTTCTAGTATATTTGTTCTTTTTAAATAGAGATTTGCAACATTGACATGGATAATACTTAGAATATTTTCTAAAGCTCCTTTTATATCCTTATTGACTATAATCAGAGTATTATAGTCTCCAGATAAATCACAATCTACACCATTTATTTTAGTGATTTTTATTGCACCGCCACCAATAGAAGCACCCTGTATTTCGTTTATTTTATCTTCTTTCTTTAATCTAATGAGAACAGTATTTGGATGAACATCACCAAGATCAGATTTTATAAACGTATATTTAAGATTATTTTTTTTTGCTAATTCATATGCGTTTTTAATATCATAATCATATTCTCGTAATCCTAAAACGCCGGCAATTAAAGCTCTATCAGTTCCATGTCCTAAATAAGTTTTTGCAAAAGAACCGTGTAAATAAAATTCCACTTCATCTGGAATGCCTTCAATGAGTTTATATGCAAATCTGGCAATTTTTAATGCTCCAAGCGTATGAGAACTTGAAGGACCAACCATAACAGGACCGACTACATCAAGCATACCCATAGTTTCACCTTCTTTTTATTTATATATTAATTATAGCATATATAATGGATATTATGTATTTTTTTTGTAACATGAGTTATAATAATATGGGGGCGATATTATGATTAAAAAAATAGAATCGTTTATAGAAGAAAAGATAAAAGAGTATGAATATAACGGAGCTATGATAGGAATAAGTGGTGGAATAGATTCTGCTGTGGTTGGAAAATTATGTGTGGAAGCACTTGGAAAAGAAAACGTAAAGGGGTTAATATTACCAGAAAGGGATTCATCACCAGAAACAATTGAAGATGCTAAATTGGTATGTGATTTTTTGGGGATTGATTATAAAATTGTAAAAATATCTCCAATTTTAAGAAAAATAGGTGTATATAATTTAGAACCACCCACGTTTTTTATACCAAGAAAGATTCAGGAAAATTATGTTAAAAAAGAATTCGAAAAAAGAAATTATATAAACGATTTAAAAAATCAAGGAGATAAAGATTTTTTAAAAGGTTTAGCATATTATAGGATAAAGCATAGAATAAGGATGGTATTATTATATTTTTATGCAGAACAAATAAATTATGCAGTTGTTGGGACCACAAATAAAACAGAATTAAAAACAGGATTTTATGTAAAATATGGAGATGATTCTGTAGATATAGAACCTATAATGCATTTGTATAAAACACAAGTGTTTGAATTAGCAAAAGAGTTAAAAATACCGGAAAAGATAATAAATAAATCACCTTCACCTGATTTAATTCCTGGAATAACAGATGAATATGCAATGGGTATTAGTTATAATGATTTAGATAGAATATTAATTAAAATAGAAAACAATGAAGATTTAAGCAATGAAGATAAAAATATGGTTGAAAAAGTAAAAGAAATTTTGAAAGCAGCTAAATATAGAGAAATAAAAAATATTTACATGGAGTGATAATATGAATATTGAATTAAGCCGTAATGTTGTAAATAATTTTACTAAACTCATTGAAATGCTGGAAACAATTTTTGATGAAACACAAAATATGGATGAATATTATGAAAAATTATTGGAATTAGCAATAAAAACAATTCCTGAAGCAGATTATGGCTCTTTAATAATGATTATACCAGAAAAGAATTCGTGGATATGGTTGGCAACTGTAGGACATAATAAAAATTTATTATGTAATATGACGTTTTATATTAATAGAAAAAATTTAAAAGAGGGATTAATTTTTGTGGATGGAAATATATTAGAAAAAACAAAGGAGAATATGTCTGAATATTCGTATAGGATAATAAAAAAAGCGTCAACGCCTATCAAACAAACAATAGCATACCATCTGAAAATAACAGAGAAAATATGGATGGGATTTGCACTTGATATAGATGCTAATAGCAATAAAACTTTTTCTGAAGATTCAATAAATATATTGAAATTATTTGGAAATTTAGCAAAAATATTTTTAAAAAATAAAATAGAAAAGGATAAAATAAATGAATTGAATAAAGAATTAAAATTCAAAAATTATGAATACCAAAAACTTAATGAAGAAATGCATAATAAGTATAAAATATTTATTGATTCTATTCATCAATTGTCTCAATTGTTAATTTCATCTGATGATGAAAAATATTTAATTAAAGAATCTTTAAGAATTTGTGCAAAAATCATACCTTTTTTTGAAAAAGCGATTTTTGCTAAAAGAATGGATAATAAGATAATTATTAAAGATAGTATAGGATATGAAAATTTAATGGTAGAAAAGCTTAAAATTAAAAGAGAGTTTAAGGAAAAAAATATGAATATAATAACTTTTTCAGAAATAGAAGGAGATTTTTATCAAATTAAAGTAGTTTCATCATATTATATATTTATAAAATTAAATGAAAAAAACAGAGAATATCTTGTTGATAAATATGATTTATCTTCTAAATATGAAAATATACTGTATTCATTAATTGAATTGAAAGACAGATTAAATAAAGAGAAATTGTTTTCAAAAAATTTAATTAAAGCATTTATTAATTTATTTGATAAAAATACTGCATATAAATTAAATCATTCTGAAAAAACTGCATATTATGCGACATTAATAGGAAAAGAAATGGGATTTGATGAAAAACAATTAGAAAAACTATATTGGGCAGCAATATTACATGATATAGGTAAAATTGGAATACCACAAAATATTTTAGTTAAAAGTTCAGCTTTAACTTTGGAGGAATATGAGAATATAAAAAAACATACTTTATTGGGCTATAATATTATTTTAAAATATTTGGGAGATAAAGAATTAGCTAAAATTGTCAAATATCATCATGAAAGATGTGATGGCAAAGGTTATCCAGAAGGACTAAAATGTAAAGAAATACCTTTAGAATCTAAAATAATAGCTGTTGCTGATGCTTATGCAGAAATGATTACAAAAAAGGCATATAGAACAACATTATTGAAGAAAGAAGCAATAAAAAGAATTAAAGAAAATAGTGGAACACAATTTGATCCAATGATTGTAGACATATTCATTAATTATTTAGAATCAAAAAAATAAATTAGACGAAACCTTTTTAAGGTTTCGTCTAAAATGAATTTCTAAAGGCATTTCTCCAACGTTCTATTCTAGCAAATGAACATTTTAATATTTCTTCAATTTCTTTTGTGGAAAAAGGTTTTAATAAATAATCATCAGCGCCTGCTTCTATAGATTCAAGAACTCTTTCCATTGTGGAGTTTCCTGTAATCATAATAACCTGTATGAGTGAATTTAAATCTTTAACCCTTCTTAAGAATTCAAAAGCATCAAGTCCAGGCATTACTATATCTAATAAAATAATATGGTATTGGTCTTCGGTTACTTTTTTTAAAGCAGTATCTGCATTTTCTGCAGTTTCAATTTTTGTGTGTTCAAAATTCATTTCAATATAATCCTTTAAAACTTCTCTAATGCCAGGTTCATCATCAACTATTAATACTTTCCAGGCCATTTTTAATCCCCCTTTATTTTAGAAATTTTTAATATAAATTTGGTTCCTTTATTTACTTTACTATCAACATTAATTTCAATTTTATGCTTTAGACATATATTATATACGAAAAAGAGACCATATCCCATACCATGTTTTGATTTTGTGGTAAAAAATGGTTCAAAAATTTTCTTAATATTTTCTTTAGGGATACCTTCTCCGTTATCTTCAATAATTACAGTATAAAAGGTTGGGAGTTCATTAATTGAAATGTTAATAAATCCTGTTTTTTTGGTGGAGTTAATAGCTTCAATAGCATTTTCTATTAAATTTGAAAAGACGATCATTAATTCTTGTTTGTTACCTTTAATATAGTGTGGTTCCCAGGAATTAGAACTTAAATTTATTTTTATATTCGAAGGTGCTTTAAAACGCATAAATTTCACAACATTTTTTATAATTTCTATTAAATCGATTTTTGTTTGTGAAATTTCACCTTTTACTAAAGCTTTAAATAACCCTGTAATTTCAATTATTCTATATACATTATCAATAATACTTTTAACATATCCTTGATATTTTTCATCTATTAAATTACTTAACATTTCCGATTTCATTAAAACAATAGATAGAGGGTTATTTATTTCATGAAACATACCAACGATTAAATTATTTGCGATTTCAAGATAATCGAATACCTTTGTTCCTTCTCTTTTAGAAAATATATTAAAAATACTTTCAGAATGTTTTGATAATATTTCAATAGAATTGTTAATAAGAGGAATAATATTTAAAGGGATATCTTTTTTTAATTTGTAATAATAAGTATTTTCAAAAAATTCAAAATAATAGGGGCTTTCCTTCTCTTTTGAAATAAATAAAATAAAATCATTATGTTGAATTAATTTAATAAAATTTTCTTCAATTTCATCTTTATTTAAATATTGAATTGAAAATAAAAAAGATAGACTTTTATTATAGAAATCTGTTAGTGAATAAAGATATTTAAGTTTGGTATTAATGCTTATTTCAGATATATATTCTTTTGATTTTGGATATAACTCCATTATATATTCTTTTTCATTTAAAGGATGAAGATTTAAAATAAAATAGTTTTTATTTTTAAAGATTTTTTTATTTTTTCTTTCAGATGAATAAAATGTAGAATGATTCTTCAAAATACTTTTTAGCATAGAATGAAAAAGTGGATTAATTAAGTTAAACAAATTTTTTTCTTTAAAAAAAACGTCAAAAGAAAAATTGCTATTAAGAATGTTTCCATCAATATCAATTATAGCAATGGGAGTGTTTAAATTATTAATATCAATTTCCATCATTAATCCCCTCGCTATATGCAAATAAAAGATATCCTGAAATATTTAATGTTTCTACTTCGAATTTGATTGTAATACCAGTTATAATTTTATCTTCGACTTCTGAGAATTTATATATTATTGGAGGTGTAAAAATTAAATTTTTTTCATTTTTTGCAATTACGCTAATAACATTTCCACAAATAATATTACCTATTTCTAAAAAAGAATCCAATACATCCTCTGGTTGAATATTTTCTATGTTTTTAAATTGTTCTATTAACCCCAAAAATTTTAGAAAATCAGAAGATAATAGTGTAAAGTAAAAATCCCATATTTTATTTGCGTTTTTTGCAGATTTAAACATAATATAAAAATTTTTATTTATATTTTCTCTTAATTTTATTTTTTTAGGAGGATTAGAGCTCATTTTTATATCAAGTCCAGTTAATTCTTTTAAAATATGTTCAGCTTTTTTAATTCCCTGCTGTATTAAATTTTCTTTCATATTTAACACCTCTAAAAATATCTATTATTATAATTATAGCATAAAAACGAAAATAATAAATGTAAATTATATTATTAAAGTAATATAGAATTAAAGATATTTTAGAGTTGGTGTTAAAATGTGGTATAATTTCAATGAGGTTTAGAGTAAAGGAGAGATTATGATGAATATAAAAAAAATGTTATATTCTTCTAATGAAAAAGAGCTTTTAAAAGCACTTGAGATAATTGCTGAAGAGCAAAAGAACAAATATGCGAAAGATTTATTTAAAATGTTAAAATACGAAAATAATATAATAGTTCAAGAAGCCATAATCAATACTTTAAAGCAGTTAAATTTAGAGAATATTCCAGATGAATTATTTTTGAATTTATTAAGTGATGAAAAATTATTATTAAAAGAATTTGCATTATCCCTTTTAAGTATATCAAAAAAAATTAAGGTATTAGGAAAATTAATTGAAAGTGAAGATAAAGATATTAGAAAATATGCATTAGATGGACTTTATAGGACAAAAGAAAAAGAAGCAATTAAATATATAGCTAAATGTTTGAACGATCCAGATATAAATAATCAAATTGCAGCAATAGAGTATTTGGGATTATTAGGAGCGAATGAATATGCTGAAGAGATATCAGAAAAATTAAAAACAGCAAAAAATCCATTTTTAATTACCACTATACTTGAAACTCTGTCTTTAATAGGTAATGAAAAAACAGATAAAATAATAGATGAAAAAATAAAAAAATTAAATAAACCATATCTGATTATACCATATTCTAAATATATATTCAGCAGAAAAAATGTTTTTGAATGCATAGATTTTTTTGCTAACAATAAACATAAAAAAATGATTATAAATGATTTTCTGGAATATATTTTCAGGAATTATAAAAATATAAAAATATATCAAAAATTAAAAAATAAATTAGGGGAAATATTGATAGATATTTTGAAGTCAGAGGATTTTGATACATATAAATACGATATTTTGATTGTTTTAAACAATTTGTTTGAAGATGAAATTGAGGATATATTGAAAGAAAATATAAAATATTTAAATGATGAAGGAATAATGGCAGCAGTTGAAATAGTAAATGAAAGAAAATTAACGTCTCTAAAAGAGGATCTTCAAGAAGTTAAAGAAAAATTTTCTGAAGAAGTTAGAGCAATTATTGATGATGTTTTTTTGGAGATGAAAGAATGGTAGATACAATAAATTATAATAAAATAAGAGATTATATATATGAAAAAACAGGAATATATATTGAAGAGAAAAGGATGTATTTTTTTAAAAACAGGGTTATTAAAAGGATAAAAAAACTCGCATTAGATAATCCTGAAACATATTACAATTTTTTAGTAAAAAGCGAATACTCTGAGATGGAGTTAAAAAAACTAATAAGCGAAATAACAATAAATGAGACGTATTTTTTTAGAGAATTTCCTCAATTAAAAGTTTTTGCAGAATATGCATTAAATGATGTAATTAAAAGGAAAAGTAATAAATATATTAAAGTGTTATCTGCTGGTAGTGCCTCTGGTGAAGAACCTTATACATTATCTATAATTTTAAAGGAAATGCTTGATTATGGTTTTGATTATAAAATAGATGCTCTGGATATTGATCCAATAATGGTATTAAAGGCAAGAAGTGCAGTATATAGTGATTATTCTATTAGAGATGTACCTAAAGAATATTTAGCAAAATATTTTGAAAAAGAAGGAAATAATTATAAAGTAAAGGATATAGTGAAAGATAAAGTAAATATATATAATCTTAATTTAATTGAAGATGAAACATATGAAAAATTAGATGATGATTATGATTTTATCTTTTGCAGAAATGTGTTTATATATTTTTCAGATGAAATTAGAAAAAAGATTGTAACTAAATTTTATACGATTTTAAATGAAGGGGGCTATATATTTTTAGGTCATTCTGAATCTATAAACAGAATAACAAATGCTTTCAGGATTGTAAAGGCAAACGATTTCATATTATATCAAAAACCGTCTGAAGGAGGGGCAAATAATGTATAAAATTCTTGTAATAGATGATTCTAAGATGACAAGAAGTTATCATGCCAGTATTTTAAAAGCGGCAGGATATGAGGTACTTGAAGCAGAAGACGGTGCAAAGGCTTTAGATATATTATATAGAGAAGGAGATATAGATCTTATATTAACGGATTTAAATATGCCAAATCTCGATGGTTATACAATGATAAAAAAGATTAGAGAAGATGAAAATTATAAAGACATACCAATAATTATTGTAACGACGTTAGATAAATCTACAAATAAAATGAAAGGGTTTGAAGTAGGAGCCAATTTTTATATAGTAAAACCATCAGACCCAGAATCATTAATAGAAAGTGTAAACATAGCGCTTGGAGAGGATTAAAATGAATTTTGATAAAAAGTTTATAGAAGGTATATTAACCGATTTCCATGAAGAAGTGGAAGAAAACATCAATTTAATTGAAATGAATTTGGTTGATTTTGAAAAAACGAGAAATTTTAAATTAACTAATTCAATAATGCGAGGATTTCATAGCCTGAAGGGAATATCAAGGCTATTATTATCTATGGAAATACCCGATAGATATATTGAAAAGATAAAAGCTTTAGAAAATATTTCACATAAATTGGAGGATTTGACATTAACTCTTGGAGAAAAGATGGACGAAAAAAAAATCGATATGTTATATGAGGGATTAGACCTGATAAAAAAAATAAGAAAATCATTTGAGGATGAAAGTGTAAGTATAGATATTTCAGATTTTATGAAAAATATTGAAAATATAAAAATAAAAAAGGATAAAGAAACGAGTTTAATAGAAACGAAATTGAAATTATTAATAAATTTAAAAGAACAATTTTTTGAATATTTAATAAATGCAGAAGAATATGATATGCTTCAAATAGAAAGAATGAAAAAGCCTATTATGAATATTCTAATGAAAATAGACAATAAGAAACTAATTCACAAGTTTGAAGAAATAATAAAATATATTCAACAAAAGAATAAAAATAGCATTAAAAAAACCATTGATGAATTTGATAAAATTTTATATAATAAGAAAGATGAAAAGGTTGAAGATGTTAGTATAGAATTTTCAGATACAATTAGAGTAGATATCAAAAAGATTAATAACATAATGAATTTAGTAGGTGAATTAATAACTATAAAAAATACTTCATCATTTTTGTTAAAAGAATTATATAAGATATCTCCGGTATTATATAAAGAATATTCCATGATTTTTTCAAATTTAGACAAGATAAGTGTTAATCTTCAGGAGCAGATTTTAAGTTTGAAAATGGTGCCTATAAAGGAATTATTATATAGATATAAAAGATTAATAAGGGAGTTAGCTAAAGAAAAAAATAAAAAAATATCATATGAAATCTCAGGTGAAAATATAGAATTGGATAGAATTTTATTGGAAAACTTATCTGATCCGCTAACTCATTTAATTAGAAATGCAATTGACCATGGAATAGAAACTATTGAGGAAAGAAAAAAGCTTGGTAAAAATGAAGAAGGATTAATAAAAACAAATGTGTATTATGAAAGTGGTTATGTGTATATTGAAGTTATTGACGATGGACGTGGTATTGATTCAGAAAAAATTAGAAAGAAAGCAAAAGAATTAGGGCTTAATACGGAAAAATCAGATGAAGAAATTATTAATTATATTTTTGAACCGGGATTTAGCACTGCAGAAGAGGTTACAGAAATCTCTGGGCGCGGAGTAGGAATGGATGTGGTAAAAAATAACATAGAAAAATTGAATGGAAAGATTTTTATCGAAACTAAAAAAGGACAGGGAACAAAAATCACATTAAAAATTCCTAATTCATTAATGAATGTAGAGGGCATCATGTTTTATATTGAAGAAAATAAATATATCTTTCCATTTGAAGAGGTAGAGAAGATTATTAAGGTAAAAAAAGATAAAATACATAACTATTCTAATCAGATATTTGTTGAATATAATGATGAAATTATTCCCGTTTTTGATTTAAAGGGTATTTTAGAGAATAAGGAATATTCATATGAAGAGATAATAAGTAGAGAATATAAATATGATTTATTACCGATGGTTATAATTGATAATGGTAATGCAGCTATATTAATAGATGAATTGATAGAAGAGAATGAATTTTTGGTTAAACCATTACCAGAATATTTAAAACATAAATTTATATATGGTTCAACAATTTTAGGAAATGGAGATATAGTATTGATTCTTAGACCATCAGGATTGGTGATATAATGGCTGAAGTTATTGTTTTCGCTAATAGAAAAGGTGGTAGTGGGAAAACAACACTTGCATATAATTTAGCCAATGTTATGAATAAAAAAACATTATTAATAGATTTTGATTCTCAAGCACATTCAACTGTTTATGCAGGCATAAATCCTTTTGATGTGAAGTATGGAATATATGAGATGATAGTGGATTATTTAAATACAGGGAAATATCAAAATAAAACTTTAAATATTCATAATATAGATATTATTCCATCAAACCAAAATTTAGCAGCACTTGAAATTGAATTAGCATCATATGAAGGAAGAAATTTTGTTTTAAAGGATATATTAATAGATTTTCATAATAAATACGATTATATTTTTATAGATACACCTCCAAGTTTAGGATTATTGACGATTAATGCGTTAAACGCTTCTGATTATTTATTAATACCAGTAAAAAGTGATTTCCTGTCTTTAGTAGGACTATCTCAAATGATGGAAATCTATTATAAAGTAAATACTGAAAATCCAGATTTAAAATTTCTTGGTGTAATTCCGACAATGGTTGATAAAAGGACAAAAATTTCAAAGGAAATAATAAATGAGTTAAAGAGAATTTTTGGAGAAAAAAAGGTATTAACTCCACTTAGAAATGATGTAAAGCTTATAGAGTCATCAAGTCATGGAATACCAATAAAAAAATATGCGCCAAAATCAAGAGCGGCATTAGATATAAGAAAAATTGCAAAAGAAATACAGGAGTTGGTTAAATGAAAACATTAGGACGTGGTTTAAATGTATTTTTTAATTCAGATAATTTATTTAAAAAGGCATTAGAATTGGATGAAAAGGGAAATATATTTTATGCTTTTCATTATTATATGAAAGCAGCAGAAAGCAATGAAGAAATTAAATCAAAAGCATTAAATAATGCTGCAGTTATATTAGCGGAAAATGGTTTTGAGAAAGAAGCTATAGAATTATTAAAAAAATCTTTAGAAGCTAATCCTGATAATAAAGAAGCAAAGGAAAACCTTGAATATTTGGAGGGAATGTTTTGACTAAAATGAAATTATAAAAAATTATATGTTGATATAAGGGGGAATTGAAATGGAAGAAAAAAAATTACTCTCTCCTGAGTCACAAAAAAAACCCGGAATAATGAAGATTAAAGATGAAGAACTTAAGAAAAAAAGAGAAGAAGCTCGTCAAAAGGCTATGGAAAGAGCTAAAAAGCAAACAATTATAAAGAGACAGGTTATTGCAGAGAATTTAACATCATCCTCTGAAGAATTGTTGGCGGCTGTTGAACAGATTAGTTCCAGTGTTGAAGAATTATCAAAATCCATGATGCAAATAAGTTCCGGAACAGAACAAATATCAAATTCCATTCACGAAATAAGAGCAGCAATATATCAAATAAATAAAAATTCAGAAAACATAAAAAAAGAAGCAAATGATATTTTATATGAAACGGATAAATCACAAGTTCAAATTTTACAATCAATAAATAGTGTGGATACGTTGATAAATTCTGTAAATAAAACTATAGAATTTAATAAAGAAACAAACGAAAATATTATGGAATTAAAAGAAAAATCTCAGAAAATATCTGAAATAATTAATTCCGTAGTTTTAATAGCCGATCAAACAAATTTGTTATCATTAAATGCAGCAATAGAAGCAGCAAGAGCTGAAGAATATGGTGTTGGATTTGCTGTAGTAGCTGATGAAGTTAGAAATCTTGCAGAAATTTCGGAGATTAATGCAAAAAGCATAGAAAAATATATAGGTAATCTCAGGAAAAGTATGGATTTTGTAATTGAAAATGTGGAAAAATTAAGCGAATTTTTTAAGAATCAGGGAGATTTAGGAAATGATATAAATGAGGATTTTAAGAAAATAAGAGAAGTTTTTGAAGAGGTTAAAAATAATATAAATAAAGAAATGAATATAATAGAAGAATTTGCTGAAATATCAGAAAAATATTTATCTTCTGCAGAAAATGTTGTATCTTTTTCTGAACAGGTGGCAAGGGAGTCAGAAGATATTTCTATTTCTTTGCAAGAAGAAGAAAAAGCATTTATTCAAATTTCCCAGGCATCTCAAGATTTAGTTGACGTTTCTGAAAAAATTTTAAATTCAGTAGAAGATAAAACATCTTTAGAATTGTTATCAACTTCAATAGATGAATTGTTTAATGTAATGGAAGAAGCTTATGATGGATCAGAAAATATAAAATCTCACCTTGAGCAACTTGAAAAAATTTCATCGGTATTTGCTGGAGAAATGGATAATATGAATACTTTAGTAATAAAATTCTATGAATTATCTCGTGAATTATTGGAAACAAATAAAAAGGATAAAGATGTTCTTAATGAAATATATAAGAAGGTTAAAGAAGATAAAGATAAAGTAAATGAATTAATAAAAAATATAACTCAAACAAATGATGGATTTTCAAATATATATGCAAATATAAAAAAGTTATCTTCAAATTTTAAGCAAATAAATAATATTATTTCTAAAATGGAGAAGATGTCTATTCAAATAAATATGTTAGCTGTAAATGGATTTATTGAAGCTGCAAGAGCAGGAGAATCCGGAAAAGGTTTTTACGTTGTTTCTAATGATATTAGAGAGTTATCAAAAAATTCAGAAGAAAATTTAGAATCGATTAAAATGGTTCTTGAAGAGATAGACGAAAATATAAAGAGTTCAGAAGAAAATGTTTATGAAAACCAAAAAAGAGCATATTCAGGGATATTAGAGGCAAATTCATCGATATATGCTATTGTTGAAATAGAAAAAAATTTAAATAATCTATTGAATAAATATGATTCTATTACGCATTCTATTTCAGAAATAACAATAGCGATTGAACAATCTAAAAGAGCTGTAGAACAGGCTCAAAGCGCTGTTGAAGAATCGTTTGCATCTATTGAAGAAGCTTCTAAAGCCTCGTTAGAACATGAAAGAGGAATAAATGAAATGTTGAAAGTGGTAAAAGAGATAATGAATCAATCAAGTGATTTGCAACTCTAAGAGGTGCTGACTTATGAATTATATCATATTTTCTCTGGATAATCAGGAATACTGTATTCCAATGAATAATATTGAAGAAATTATAGATATGAAGAAAATCACAAGAGTTCCCATGTTTCCAGAATATATTGAAGGATTAATCAATTTAAGGGGAGAAATAATCCCTATTGTTAACTTAAAGATAAGAATGAAATATAAAACTGAGT
The DNA here is from genome assembly GCF_029910535.1 of Marinitoga aeolica. Lineage (NCBI taxonomy): Bacteria > Thermotogati > Thermotogota > Thermotogae > Petrotogales > Petrotogaceae > Marinitoga > Marinitoga aeolica. The sequence continues at coordinate 1,024,769 of NZ_CP069362.1, read as the reverse complement.
ATAATAATCTTTCAAAGATTATTATACTTCAAGGTCAAAAAAGATATGGGATTATGGTAGATTCAATAAAAGGGATTTTAAATAAAATAGAAGAAAAAATAGATACGAAGTCTCAATATATTGAATCTGTTTTGAAGAACAAAAATAAAGAATATCTTTTGTTAGATATTAATAAAATAATTGATATAGAGAAAACAGTTTTTATGAATTCTGAGTCTCATAAACAAAGTAAAGAAAACGTCAAAAATATAAAAAAGAAAAAGATAATTACTTTTAAAATTAATAATGAAATATATGGTTTTGAAATAAAAGATATATTTGAAATAATTAATTATATTGAACCGGGTAAAATACCCAATGTAATAAATTATGTTAAAGGAATAATAACCGAAAGAGAAGAAACAATACCAATCATAGATTTAAAGGAATTATTATATAATACAGAGTCTAAAATTACAGAATATACTAAAATTGCAATAATTGATATAGATCAAATTAAAATAGGTTTAATTGTTGAAAATATTCATAGATTAATTGAAGTGGATAAAATAAAAGAAATACCATTTATAATAAAGGGTAAAAATATTTTAAGTGGTTATATTAAGACAGATGAATTTTCTGCTGTAATATTAAATCTTTCGGATGTTTTAAATGATGATATAAAATCACTAAACAAAAAAAGCGAAAAAAAAATTAAGAATGAAAAAAGAAAAACCAAAAATAAATATATATTGTTCGAAGTAAATAATGAGAAATATGCTATTGAGATGAATTTAGTTAGGGAAGTGAATAGAATTAAAAACATAACTAAAATTCCATATTCATCACCATATATTCGTGGAATAATGAATTTAAGAGGTGATGTATTACCATTAATAGATTTAAAGATTAGATTTGGTAATTCTAAAGGTATAGAAGTTTCTCAATTTTCAAGAATAATGGTTGTTAATGTAGAAAACCAATTGATAGGATTTCTTGTTGATTCCGTAAATAAATTAGTATCAATGGATTATATTCAGCTTAAATCAGATAGTAGATTTATAAAAGGATTGGGAGAATATAATGGGGATTCAATCCTTCTTCTGGATTTAAAAAAAGTTTTAAATAAAAATGAATTAGATGCTCTGAATAAAAGTATTGAAAAATCTAAAATAAGAAAAAAAGAAAAAATTGGTAATAAAAAGGATGTTCAAAATGAGGAATCAAAAAAAGATATTGAAAAGGCAAAGAAATTAGAAAATAAATTCATTGAAAAAAATGAAAATAAAGAGAGTAAAACCAAGAAAAGAAATGTTAAATTAAAACGATCGAGGTGATTGTTATTCAGAAAATAAAAATATTAATTGCTGATGATTCGCCATTAACAAGAAAAATATTAAAGATGTTGATTGAATCAGATGAAAAATTGAGAGTAATAGGGGTAGCAAGAGATGGAATTGAAGCAATTGAAAAAACAAATGAATTAAATCCAGATGTCATAATAATGGATATAAAAATGCCAAATATGGATGGATTAACGGCATTACAATATATTCTTGAAGAAAAAAATATTCCTGTTATTGTTGTTTCTTCTTTAGGGGAAAGAAGTTCAGTGATAGCTTATGAAGCACTTGAATTAGGAGCTTTTGATTATATTGAAAAACCCGCTGATTTATATTATTTAAAGGATGAACTAATAAAAAAGATTCATGCAGCATATATATTTTCTTTGTCAGAAGAAGCAAAAAAAGAATTTTTTTCCGAGAAAGAAATTTCATATAAACCAAAAGAGAAAAAAGAAATTACAACTCCAGTAAAAAGTGATTTTTATGCTGTTGCAATAGGTATTTCAACAGGAGGTCCAAGAACAATATATGATGTTTTACCAAAACTCCCTGCAAACTTAAATGCAGCAATTTTTTTAGTGCAACATATTCCCGCACAGTTTACCAAAACTTATGCTGAAAGATTAAATGCTAGTTGTGAGTTAAAAGTTGTTGAAGCAGAGGATGAAATGGAAGTTAAGCCGGGAAATGTTTATGTAGGAAAAGGTGGATATCATTTAAAATTGAGAAAAGGATTGGATAGTTTAAAGATAATGTTATCCAAATCTCCAAAACATGTTTTTATGCCTTCAGTGGATATAATGATGGAGTCTGTTTTAGATAATTTTAATGATAAAACCATAGGTGTATTAATGACTGGTATGGGAAATGATGGAGCTAACGCAATGGTTAAAATAAAACAAAATGGAGGGTATACTATAGCTGAATCTGAAGAAACAGCAGTTGTTTTTGGAATGCCTGCTGAAGCTATTAGGTTGGGAGGCGCAGATATAACCTTACCTTCTTATAAAATAGCTGAGGAAATTATAAAGAAAGCAGGATTGAGATATGGATAAAAATTATGAAGAATTAAAAGCTCTTAAAAAAGAATTAGAAGAAGCATATGAACAATTAGAAATTTCATATAAAGAATTAGAAGAAATAAATAGTAAATTTGTCAGGGTTACAGATTTAATAACAAATATATCTATAGATATATCTATGAAAAATTATTTTGGTAAATTATTATCCTATTTTGTTGAGTTAATTCCTGAAATTTCATATGGTTGTGTTTTAAAAAAAGAAGGAGATTTTTTTAGATTTGTTTCAACATTAGGACATAGCAAAAAATTATTGTTAGATACAGCTATTTTAACAGAAGAATTTATTGAAATAAAGGAAATTGAGAATTTTTACAGTACCTATATTAAAAATTATGATTCATTGAAAGATAAAATATTTTCTGCTCATAAAAGTCTTGTGATACCGCTTAAAACATATGAATTGTATGGATATATAATTTTGGATTTAAAAGACAAAATAATTAAAAAGGTTGAAATAGATTTAATTAAAGTTATGAGCAATATAGCATCTAATTTTTTAATGTCAAGAGAATTATATAGTCAGCAAAAGAATTTTTTAAAAAATACGGCATTTGCATTTTTAAAAGCTGTAGATTTTTATGATCCATATACAAAAGGTCATTCTGAAAGGGTTTCTTACTATGCAACAACACTTGCTAAAATAATAGGGAAAGAAGAAATTATAAATGATATTTTTCTTGCAAGTGCTTTACATGATATTGGAAAGCTTTCAATACCTCAAAGTATATTATTAAAGAAAGAAAAATTAACTTGTGAAGAGCTTGAAAAAATTAAGGAACATCCTGTTAGAGGAGAGGAATTGGTCAAAACATTTGAAGGATTTGAAAAAATAGGAAAAATAATAAGACATCATCATGAAAGATATGATGGAAATGGATATCCTGATGGACTAATTGGAGAGGAAATACCATTTGAATCAAGAATAATTACAGTGGTTGATGCTTTTGATGCTATGACAACAGCAAGGCCTTATAGAAACTCATTATCTATTAATGATGCAATAAGAGAAATTATTAAAAATAAAGGAAAACAATTTGACCCATATCTGGCAGATGAATTCATAAAATTTTTAAAAATAAATAAGTTTTTAGAGGAGGTATAATTATGGGGAAGATATTGATTGTTGATGATGACAGTGTAATTAGAAATGTTCTTAAAAAAGTTTTAGAAAGTGAAAATTTTCGAGTTGATGTAGCAGAAGGAGGAAATAAGGCTATAGAATTAATAAAAAATACAGAATATGATGTAATTTTGCTTGATATTATAATGGAAGATTTAGATGGCATAGAGGTATTAAGAAAAACAAAAAAGATTTCTCCGTTAACAATAATTATTATGATGACGGCTTATTCAAGTCCAGATTATGTTTTACATGCATTGACACTTGGAGCTACAGATTTTATTGAAAAACCATTTGAACCAGAAAATATAATAGAATTAGTAAAAGAGAATGTTGAAAGAGTAAAAAGGTGGAAAAAGACTTTGGGATTATTATGAGGTGTTAAATATGAATTTTATATCTACATTATCTTTTAATGAATTTAATGAATATATAAACAACATTTTTAATGATATTATAAAAAATCTGAATGTTTACTCGGGCTCTTTGATTGTTTTCGATGAAAATAATAACATTATATTCAAAATAGAAAAAAACTTAAATATTGACATTGATAATATATCTCCAGGTAAAATAGATCAAATGTTCTTAAAAGAGAAAAAGCCAATAATAATTAATAATGAAGATCTTGAAAAATATAATATAAAAAAGAAAAAAAATGATGTTATTTCATCAATTATTTTTCCCATGTATTTCAAAGATAGATTAATAGGGATTATGAATTTAAACAGAAAGGATAAAAAATTTTGTGAAACAGATTTAGATTTTCTTTTTAAAATTAAAGCATATATTTTACCAGCAATATATAATATAATTTTACTTGAGGAAATACATAGTGAAAGAGAGCGATTTAAAAATTATGCATATATTTTTGAATTAATTGTTGATATATATTCTAAAACAAATACAGCAATAGAATTTATGAATAGTGTAATAAAAACTGTTAAAAACAAATTTGGTGTAGATGTAAAACTCATTTCTTCAGATACTCCTGGAAAAAATAGTCTGAGAATTAAAGATAAATATTATAAAATATATATAGACTATAATACAGATGAAGAGATTGTCGAGAAAATAAAAGATTTTTTTATGAAAATTGTAATCATTAAACACTCAGAAGAATTGAATAAAATTCTGGAAAATTATTCTGAATTAGCTAAAGAAACACTTTTAATGAATTTTATATCCTGGGATTTAATACAAGAAATCAATAGTGCTTTAACAGGATTAAATTTAATAATGTTCTTTTTTGAATCACAACATCCGAAAATAGCCAATGAACTTAAGAAATCTATAAATAGAATCAAAGAAGCTATAATTAAGTATAAATCTAATTTTTATAACGATGAAAGTATTGAATTGGTTTCTATAAATGACATTATAAAAGAAATTGAGAAAAAAATAGTATTCTTAAATCCAGACATTAAATTTTTTAATCATATAGAAGTAAAAGCTTTAATATTTGCATCAAGAAATATATTATATAATATAATATTAAATATTATTGTCTCTATTTTAAAATATACCAATAATAAAAGATTTGATGTATATTTAATTAAGGAAAAAGGTTTTTATATATTAAGAATTGAAACCAATATTATACGATCAGAAATGAATAATAAGGATTTAAAAAACTCATTAAAAATTTCATCAACGATGTTAAGCAATTATCATATTGAATTTTATTATTCATCCAATGAAAATGGAACAGAATTTGTGCTTCAAATACCTTCAAAATCAGATTGATTGAGGTGATTAAAATATTTAATCTTGAAATTATAAAAAGAGCTATCAATATATTTTCGAGAACATTATTTCAAAATAAAGAATTGTTTATAGGACTTGCAGTGAATTTAGAAGGCACAAGCTTTCTAAATATATTTACTTTTGATAATTTAAATAAAGAATATTTTGAATATTCTGAAGATGTTGTATTTGAAGTTCCACAAAAAATGTATGATGTTTTTGAAGAAAAAAGAGAATCTCAATTTAAAGTAACATTTTCAAATGAGTTTTCGTTTTTGATAAATAATAGATTTGATAATTTTATTATAAAAACAATATTATTGCCAGAAAAGGAAAAAAATTATGGTTTTTTTTATTTGATTTCTAAGGATGAGATAGTATTTGATAATAGAGATGTGTTCTCAAGATTTATTTCTATATTTGAAAAGAATATTGATGCAGTTTATTTTAATAAATATTCAAAATATTCCATAAACGCTTTTGTGAAAAATTATTTGACACTCCTTCAAAATCATTCTGAGGTTTTATATGAGCATTCTTTAAGAGTTTCAGATTTAACAAATATTATGGGAAGTTTATTAGGGTTAGATGAAGAGAGCTTGTATAGATTGCAGATAGCATCGTTTATTCATGATATAGGATATATATGGTTTTCTGAAAAAGCTCTTGAGGAAATATTTGATATACAAAATGGTAGAGAAAAGGATCATATGATAAGTATGCATTTAAAAAGGCTTGAGGAAATGTTTTTTGGAAATGTTTTAATGAAACCATATGTAGATTTGGCATTAAATCATCATGAAAACATGGCAGGAACGGGATATTTTAAGAAAAAAGATTTATCTATAGAAGATAATATTTTAATAGTTGCAAATTATATTGATGAGAATATAGTCCTTTCAGGAAATCAGGAAACAGAGAATATAATAAAATATCTGGAAAAAAATGCTGGAAAATTATATGATAAGAATGTTGTTAATGCTGCTATTGAAGCATTAAAGATTTATTATACAGAATTTGATAATGGGAAATTTTCAGGATTAGCATTAAAATCAAAAACAATTAATTTAAGATATGAAGGCTTGGGAGAAGAGTTAATTGAATTAACAGGAATTGTGGAAAAAGTGTTGGGAGATATGTTATATGTAAATGTAAGAACGATGGATCAAATTAATATAGGGTCGATATTAAAAGTAAAAATAACAACAAAGGATTTTCCATTGATAGCAAAAGCTCAGGTAATATTAAAAAATCCTTATGGATATATTATAAAAATTATTGAAAAAAGAGAAACAAAAAAATCAAAATTAAAAGTTTTTTGGAATTTTGAATTTTTAATTGGTCATAAAAATGAAATTACACCATTATTAAAAGAAAAACTCACCCCAGTTATATGGAATGTTTTGAAGTCGAAAATGAAGCCAGCAAGATGTAAGGTTTTTGGGGCAGAAGGGATGATTTTTTCTATACTTCAAGAGGATGATGTTTTTAAACAAGATGATGTGATTATGATATATATAGAAGAATTTGGAGAAAAATTATTTATTCCAGCATCATTGATTTCAAAGAAAAAACTTTTGTATCATAATGAATATGAAGCTAAATTTTTTGAATTGCCAGAAAGATTGCAGTCTGCAATATACAGGATAATTTTTAGAAGACAATCTTCCATTAGAAAAATGGGATCTATTTCTGAATTATAAATCCCCCTTTAAAAGGGGGATTTTATTATCAGCCTTTTACAGCACCAGCGGTTAAACCTGCAACTATTTTTTTCTGGAATATTAATACCAGAATAACAAGTGGCAATGTAACTATAACAGCAGCAGCCATTAATTGACCCCATGGAAGTTCATAGAATGTTTTACCAGAGAACATAGCTATTGCTACAGGGACAGTATATTTTTCTGGTAATTGCATAAATGTTAATGCAAATAAGAATTCATTCCATGCGGCTATAAAGGTTAAAAGACCTGTTGTTACAAGTCCTGGGGCAGATAATGGAATAATTATTCTCCATAACGTCATAAATTTTGAACAACCATCAATTGCAGCAGATTCTTCAATAGAAATAGGAATATCCTTAAAGAAATTATGTAATATCCAGGTTGTTAACGGCAAATTTAAAGCTATATATGGAATGATTAAACCAGGATATGTGTTAATTAATCGCATATTTCTTAATATCTGGAATAAAGCACCTAAAATAGATACCTGCGGAAACATACTAACAGCAAGAATTAAAGACATTATAGCAACTTTTCCAGGCATTTTTAATCTTGCAACGGCATATCCTGCAAAAGAACCAAATATTAATGATAATATCGTTGTTGTTCCTGCTACGATAATAGAATTAATTATATTTTTATAAAATGGCCTTTCGGTAAATACCAGTATATAATTTTTAAAAGTAGGATGTTTTGGGAATAATTTTATAGTTTTTGAAAACAGTTCCGAATTAGGTGTTATCGATGAAGTAATAGCATAATAAAATGGGAATATATAAAATATAAGCATAATGACGACTAATATATATAATAAAGTAGTTCCAATTTTTTTCTTTGTTTTGTAGGATTTAATAAAAGTCATGTTTAAGCCTCCTTTTGATCATTCAAACTTTAAGTTTAATGATCTCATGTAAATTATTGCGAAGATACTAATTATAAGGAATATAACAACAGAAATTGCTGAACCATAACCAAACCATGCACCAGTAAATGCTCTATCCATTAAAATATGCCTATTATAAACAGCCATTGTTTCAACAGACTTATTCATGATATAGAAAATATCAAATACTCTTAAAGCATCTAATGTTCTGAAAATCAAAGCAACAGCTATTGTTGGACTTAATATAGGTAAAGTTATTTTTGTAAATTGCTTCCATCCAGAAGCGCCATCAATTCTTGCTGCCTCATATAATTCTGAAGGAATTGTTTGCAATCCTGCAAGCAATAATAAAGCCATAAATGGAGCTGTTTTCCATACATCTACAGCGATAATCGCAACCATAGAAGACCATTTTTCACTTAATATAGGTGTTCCTGGGGCCAGCCAACCTAATTTATATAATATTTGAGCTACAATTCCATATTGATCATTATACATCCATTTCCACATTTGTGAAGAAACAGATGTAGGAACAGCCCAAGGAATAAGGATAGCAGCTCTTACAACACCTCTTAAGGCAAATTTGGCATTTAAAATCAAAGCGGTAGCCAATCCGAGAATAAATTCTAAAGTTACTGAAATAAGCGTAAATATTAAGGTATTCCATAAACTTGTCATAAACCTTGTGTCATGAAATAATCTAATATAATTATCAAAACCTATAAACCTTTTAGGAATTCCAGGTCTTAAACCGAAGGAAAAAAAGCTATCCCAAAATGTTTTTATTAATGGGAAGAATGCTGTGATGAAGATAGCTAACATAGCAGGAACAATTAACCAAAATCCTAACCATATGTCTTTCTTTTTATAGTTTATTTTGATTTTAGTACTCAAGATTTCCACCCTCCTATTTTTAAAGCCGGGGTTACCCCCGGCTTTTATTTTAGGAAAAATTATTGACCTGTGATCATCTTTAATTCAGATTCTAAGTCTTTTAAAGCCTTTTCTACATCAACTTTACCCAATAAGAAATCGTGAATATGTCTTTGAATAGCATCTGAAACTTCTGTGTATAATGGTGTAATTGGTCTTGGTTCTGCATTGATAAATACATTGTAAAGTTCAACCATAAATGGAGCAGCTTCTTTTAATTTTGGATCTGAATAAACAGCTTTTCTTGTTGGGTTTTGCCCAGCATTCATTGCTTTGTATAATTGTTGATCATAAGATGTTAAGAATTTTATGAATTTCTTTGCAGCATCTTTTTCTGCAGCTGAAGAATATTTGTTAATTGCTAACATCCATCCACCCAATGTAGCTGAATGTCTTCCACCTTCAATGTCACCCATTGGTAATGGAGCAACACCAATTTTACCAGCAATTTTTGATTGTTTTGGATCATTAGCCAATGACCAAACATATGGCCAGTTTCTTAAGAATACTGATTCACCATTTTGGAAAGGTCTTCTTGTTTCTTCTTCCATGTAGGTTAAAACACCTTTTGGAGCAACGCCGTCGTCAATGAAGCTCTTTAACATTGTTAATGCTTTTACTAATCTTGCGTGATTATCTGGATCTCCAATTATAACTTTTCCATTTGCATCTAAGAAATCTGCGCCGTATGAATGTACAAATTCTGCAACGTCACAAACTAAACCTTCATATTGGTTTAATTGGAATAACATACCGTTTATTTTTTCTTTTGATGCAATATCTGCAGCAACTTTTTTCAATTCTTCCCATGTTTGTGGAACATCATACCCATATTTTTGTAATAAGTCTTTTCTGTAATACAATAAACCAGCATCGGTAAACCAAGGAATAGCAACTATTCTTCCTTGAACTGTTCCAGATTTTACTGTTCCTGGTAAAAATTTGTCTAATTCAAAATATTTATAATCATTTGTCAAGTCTTCTACAAATGGAGCAAATTCTGCAGGCCAGATAACGTCTATCATTAAAATATCTGGATCTGGTGTCATGGCTCCTAAATATGTAACATATAAGTCATGTCTTGCTGTAGAACTATTTGGCATAGGTAATAATTGAACCTCAATATCCGGATAAATCTTGTTGAACATCTTAATTTGATTCATTAAAACTTCTAACTCTTTTCCAACAGCACCAGCTGCCATAGTAATTTTTACACTCATCCCCATAACAGCCATTAAAACAACTAAGGATAACACTAATAGCTTCTTCATGCTAACACCCTCCCTTTCATTTTGCGCAACCGTTTTCGTTAATTTATAAAAACAACTTCTTTTCAATTATAACATAAATTTTAAAATAAAAAAAATTCCCCTATAAAAAGTTTATAGGGGAAAATCATAAAAAAATTAAGAAAAAATAGCATAATTTAAATTAATTTTATTTAATCATCAAAATTCGGCAATAACGCTAAATTCTATTTTGTCTTTAAATTCATTATTTGTGTTGTCATAATATTTTGTATATAGCATAAATAAACCATTTGAAATTGGATATCCGACGGATACTTCTGCAGATGTGTTTTCATCCAAGAGATTTTTTAATTCTGATAATGTTGTCATAGGTTTATAATATTTTCCTACGATTATTAATGGGAATTGGTCTGAAGGAATTTTTGCATATAATGAACCATTTAATTCAGGATTCTTAACTTCAAATTCTGTAGTTAAATCATAATTTAATCTTGCTTTTGCAGATAATAAATTACCGAGATTTATTCCTAATTCACCTATGCCACCAAGTCTGGTTGTGTTATAAGATAATAATTCATTATATTTTGTAGAATCGTCTAAATTCTTTTCATAATCAGCATTCACGAATCCAAGTTTATAATATGGCATTTGATAAACAACTGGTAAAGCTTTAACCGTAATTATGCCAAGATTTAAAATTCCCCCAACACCAGCTCCATAACCAGTTACTGACGTGGAATCAAATGAAGAATTTATATACCCAGCTTCACCACCTAATCTTAATGCATTTCCACCAATATATGCAGATACACTACCTAATACATCTTCTCTTAATGGGTTAACATCATTTTTAGGCATAGTTTTTCCAGCAAATGTTTCGATATTTATAAAACCTAATTTTGTTCTTAATATTCCATAATATAAGTGAGCTGTTTGGCTGTATGAAAATGGCATTATTGAATCTAAAGAATATGGAGCATGGATTTCCACGTTTGCTACTGGTGTGATAAGACCTAAATCTAATGCGTTTTGATAATTATTTGTGTAATTATACATTAACATACCAAGTCCCATAGTTTTTGGAAAAGACATTCCGTATCTAAAGTATAAAGGTCCAACCCTTAATTTTAAAAGATTAATTGTTAAACCGTTTAATACATCTGTTGATTGTTCCATACCTGGCTTTCCGTAATATAAAGAACCACCAATTTCTGTTTGATAAGCATTTAGTCCTAAACCTATACCAAAATTGGTATTTTCGAATACACCAGTTATAGAATAGGTTAAGTAATCCTGACCATTTTCTTTAATTGTGTTAAAATATGGTCTCACGTAAAATGATGAAAAAGCTGAAATAGCAAATGCAACTACCAATAGTAACATCAACATTTTTTTCATAATAATCCCTCCTCTAATGATTTTAGATTTTGTGCAGCATTTTCTGGAGATACTGAGTTAATAAAAAAACCTGATCCCCATTCGAACCCAGCTGCATTTGTTAATCGTGGAATAATTTCCAGATGCCAATGATAGAAATGATTTTCAATGTTATCGAACGGAGATGTGTGTATCATATAATTATAAGGTATGTCACCTAATAAAATATTTAATCTTAGCAATGTTGTTTTTAGAATTTTAGCGAAATTTTTTACCAATTTAGTATTTAGATCACCAAAATTTGAACTATGTTCTTTTGGAATTATCCATGTTTCATATGGGAAGCGAGGAGCAAAAGGTTCAAAAGATATAAAACTATCATTTTCTTCAATAATCCTCACTTTTTCTTCTTTTTCTTGTTGTATAATAGAACAAAAAATACACCTTTTTTTTATATTAAAATAAGTTTTAGCTCCTTTTAACTCTTCTTCTATAAAAATTGGAATAATAGGTGTTGCTATTAATTGTGAGTGAGGATGTGATAAAGAAGCTCCCGCATTTCTACCATAATTTTTAAAAATTTGAACATATTTAATTTTTTTATCTTTTTTTATTTCATTAAACCTTTGCAAATATGCCCATATAATTTCTTCAACCTCAAAATTGCTCATATAAGCAATAGTAGAGTTGTGTTCAGGGGTTTCTATAATAACTTCATGATATCCATAACCTTCAATTGAAAAATATATACCGTTTTTTATTAATTTAGGCAATGTATCCTGAGTAACAGCAGGAAATTTATTTGGAACAACTCTTAACCACCAATTTTCATCATTTGGCTTAGAGTTTTCAGGTCGAAATGCAAGAATTTCCGGTGGAGTTAAGTGCTCATTCCCACTATCAAATGGGCAAAATTCTTTTTTTGAAACAGTTGATACTACTTTATCCATCGGTCTATTTGACCTTTCTGATGCAATAATAACCCATCTGTTAGTGATAGGATCTTTTCTATATTCAGGCATATTTGCCTCCTAAAATCTTTTTTTTGCTAATGCTCTTTTGTAAATATGTAGGTATTCATCAGCAGATTTATCCCACGAAAAATCCTCATTCATTGCATTTATAATGAGTTTATTCCAGCAATTTTTATTTCTTTTATAAACATGAATAGCTTTTAATATTTCTATTAACAAATTAGATGATGAATATTCATAGAATCCAAAGCCTGTTCCTGAATAGGTACTGCATGAAAATTCTTTAACTGTATCAGCTAAACCGCCGGTATATCTAACTATTGGGATGGTACCATATCTCATAGCATACATTTGACCTAATCCACACGGTTCATATTTTGAAGGCATTATAAACATATCACTTCCTGCATATATTAGTTGAGCAAAATTTTTATCGAATTTAATGTTTATAGAAAGTTTTTCTGGATATTTATCACGATATTTTAATAATAGCTCTTCATAACGTTTTTCGCCAGTACCAAGAATTACTATTTGAATATCAAGTAATGTTAAATAGTCAAGAATTTCAGAGATTAAATCTATACCTTTTTGCTCAACAATTCTTCCTATAAAACTTATTACAGGAATATTTTCATTTTTAGGAAGATTTGATTTTTCCTGAAGAGCTAATTTATTCTTTGTTTTATTTTCTAAATTTTCTTTATTAAAATTGTATGGAATAGTTTTATCTGTTTCTGGATCAAACTGATTATAATCGATACCATTTAAAATTCCATATAAGTCATCATTTCTTACTTTTAGGACACCATCAAGTTTATATCCATATTCATCGGTTTGAATTTCTTCTGCATATGTTTTGCTTACTGTATTAATTATATCGCTGAAAAGTATGCCGCCCTTTAGAAAATTAATTTGTCCAAAAAATTCTAATGCATCGATATTATATAAATATCCTGGTAGTCCAGCAATACTTAAAATTTCTGGAGAAAATATACCCTGATATCCGAGATTATGTATTGTTAGAACTGTTGAAATTTTTGAAAGAACTTTATCATCCCTATAATTATTTTTTAAATATACTGGTATTAAAGATGTTTGCCAATCATTAATGTGAATTATTTCAGTATCTGTTAAATTATTTTTTACAAATGTGAGAACACAATCTGAAAAATAGGATGTTTGATGGTCTTTGTTTGGATATTCATATATATCTTTTGTTGAAAATAGATTTTCATTTTTAATTAAATATATAGGTATATCGGTCTCAGGTAAATGTGATTTAAAGACTGAGAAAGGGTATTTAAAAGAATGGCTAAATGGATATAAATTTTCGGTTACTTTTTCCAGAGGTAATCCATATTTTTGAATATTTTCTTCAACGATTTTATGGAAAGGCATAATAACACTTATTTTATCCACTTTATCTTTTAAAAATTTAGGTAGAGTTCCAACAACATCGGCTAATCCTCCAACTTTCGCAAACGGGTCAACCTCATATGAAACTAACACAATATTCACTTTTTTCACCACCTCTTCAAAGAAATATTTTTAATTAGCCTCCTCTTTTATAAAATTAATCCATGATAATTATACCATATAAAACAAAAAGAAGTGCAAAGGCACTTCTCATTTTATTTTATATGGAGTATCATGTGTGAAAATTACATAATCTGATTTTTCTGTCCAATGTTTAACTATTTCAGCAACTTTATCTGTTCTCAGGTTCCTCATAATATCATAAAAATCTATTTTTGTCATGCAAATGTCCCCTGGTAAAAATAGATTTCCCATATTTTCTGTTTCTATATATAATGAAACATGTTCTTTTGAATGATATGGAGTATATATTACTTTTATTGAATCAAATAATTTTTCACCATCTTTAAATGTTTCAACTCGTCCATTCCATGAATCAATCATTTGTTGGTATGCCTGGCCGATTAAAGGCCCGAATTTTCTATAATTTTTTCCTTTATAATTTTCATGTATTCTTATTGTAGCATTTGGAAAAAATATGGAATTATATGCATGGTCGAGATGAACATGAGTTAGTATAATATCTGTAATATCTTCTGGGGCTATATCCAGATTTGCCTCAATGTCCTGAATTACATGAATATGACTTGGATCGATTAATATCTTTCTTTCATCGTTTTCCAATAAGAAAACTGAAGAAAATGTTCCGTGAACTCTACCTGTTATAGTTAGTAAACCACCATCCAGAATAACTTTAAAATTCATATTCAAACCTCCTTATGATTCTTCATATATTCCATCATATTCAATGTTATTTTTATCAAGAATAGTAGAAACGGTATTAACATCCTTCAATGATAGTTTAATAGATAACATTCTTCTATCTTTATTTATTTTGCATGTGGTCATTGAAAGTATGTTTAATTTATTGTTGCTTATTGTTTCTACAATTTTTCTTAATTCTCCTGGTTTGTCATTTAAAGTAAGAATAACCTTTGTTCCAACTTCATCAAGTGCTGTTATGCTCACCATTGCCTGAATTAATTCATGAAAGCCAAATAATCCTACAGGTTTCATGTCATAATCAACAACGGGTAGTACTTTATAATTTGTTTCTAACATTGTTAATAGAACATCTTCAACTAAATCATCTTCATATAAGAAATCTTCGATAGGTTCAAATACATCTATTAAATAATCATCGCTATTATATTCCCTTAATATTGCAATATCCTCCCGACGTATGGATGAAAGGAGAGTTCCATTTTTTCTGATTATTAAAATGATTTCAATATCTTTTTCAAAAAACAGTTTTATTGCATCATCTACAGTATTTGTTATTCGTAAAGTTTCAAATTTATTTCTCATCCATAATTTTACATACATTAAAAATCCTCCCTTTTTCTTTTATTATATTATACACCAAAAAGGATGAAAATTGTGCTATAATTAAAATATCAAAAAAATCTCAATTTTTGGGGGGATAGTAATGGAAAAAATAGGTATTATTGTTGATTCAGGTTGTGATGTTCCACAGGATATCATAAAAAAATATGACAATATTGAGGTTGTTCCATTAAGAACAATAATTAATAATAAAGAATATGATGAAGGAACTTTTTCTGAAGAATTTCTTTTTGAACATCTTGATGAGAAAATCACAACATCTTTACCAAAACCAGAAAATGTGAAATTAGCAATTGAAAATATGATTGAAAAAGGATATAATAAAATTATTACTTTAAATATTTCCAAGAATTTAAGTGGAACATATAATCTTTTTAAAATGATTTCAGAAGGGATTATGAAGGGTAATAATGAAATTGAAATTGCAAATATAGATACATTAAATATTTCAATTGGCTCTGCCCTGATTGTATATAAAGCTGTACAATATATTGAAGATGGAAAAAATTTTAATGAGATTATTAAATTAATACAGGAAGATATAAAAAATGCTACGGTTTTTTATGTGGTGCCAACTTTGAAATATCTTGCTCGTGGAGGTAGAATTGGTAAGGTTTCTGCTATGTTAGGGCAGATCATGAATATAAAACCCATTATCTCTGTTAATGATGAAGGTATTTATTATACAGTTTCGAAAATCAGAGGATTTAATAGATCAGTAGAAGCGTTATATAATGAAATTTTAAAATATATTGGTAATAATAAGTTTGTTGCTGGGGTGGTTATTAGTGGAAATGGAGAAAAAGTAAAGAAAATGCAGGAAATATTAATTTCAAAATTAAAATCTTTTAGTAATTCAATAGAGGTTTTTAAAGGGAAAGTTTCCAGTACTTTATCTGTTCATACCGGACCAGATTTAATTGGTATAGGCGTATTAAGACTAAATAATGGAGGATGATATTGTGGAAAAGATAGGTATTATTGTGGATTCTGGAACAGATATTCCAAAGAATATAATAGAAAAATATAATATAAAGGTAGTACCTTTAAGAATTGTTATAAATGGTAAAGAGTATGAAGAGGGTAGTATTAGTGAAGAGTTTTTATTAAAGAGGCTTGATGATAGTGAAGTGAAAACTTCTTTACCAAATCCAGATTCAATAGTTAATGCTATTGAAAGTTGTATTAATGAAGGTGTAAATAAGATTATAACATTTAATATTTCAAGCAATATGAGTGGAACATATAATTTGTTTCGATTGACCACCAATAGTATAAAGGAAAAATATCCTGAGGTTCAGATAGAAAATATAGATACATTAAATATATCGATAGGAGCAGGGATTATTGCCTATAGAGCTGCTCAAATGATAGAGGAAGGAAAAAGTTTTGATGAGGTGGTTGAATGGTGTAATAAAAATAAAAATAAATCAAAAGTATTTTTTGTAATACCATCTTTAAAATATCTTGCAAAAGGTGGAAGAATAGGTAAGGTTTCAGCAAAAATAGGTGAATTGTTAAATATAAAGCCGATAATATCAATTAATGATGAAGGAATTTATTATACAATTTCAAAAACAAGAGGTTTTAAAAAATCTTTTTCAAAGGTATATGAAGAGTTTTTAAAGTTTGTTGATGATCAGAAACATATGGCTGCTGTTTATATAAGCGGGACATCAAAAGAATTTGAAAAACTTCAAAAGAATTTTTTTGAGAAGGTTTCAAGTTTAGAACATTCTGTTGAAGTAGTAGTTGGTAAGGTTTCCAGTACTCTACTGGTACATTCTGGACCGGATATGTTCGGAATAGGTGCTTTTATTATAGAATGAGGTGAGAAAACAAATTGAATAATATACCATTATATGAAAAATTAAGACCAAAAAGTTTAAATGAAGTATTAGGAAATTCAAGATTAAAAAAAATATTAAAAAGTTGGATTGAAAAAGATAAAATAAAATCTTTTGTTATATATGGACCCCCAGGTTCTGGAAAAACAACGGTTATTTCAGCTTTTTTAAATGAGCTTGATGATAAAAAATACGAGATACATAAGATTTCTGGAGCATTAGAGGGTGCAAAAACTTTAAAAAACATTATAGCCAGTTCAGAAATACCGTTGTTTAAAAAACAGACAGTTTTGTTTGTGGATGAAATACATAGATTAAATAAAGCAGAACAAGATGTTTTACTACTTCATGTAGAAAAAGGAGATTTAATATTGGTGGGTTCGACTACAGAGAACCCATCGTTTTCTATTAATCCAGCTTTATTATCAAGGATATTGACTTTTGAAATTATCCCTCTAAATGAAGAAAATATAGGAATATTATTAAAAAGAATTAATAAAATTTATCCAGACATAATATTCGAAGAAGAATTAAAATTCAGTTTAAAGAATTTCTTTAATTATGATATAAGAAGAATTATTAATACCATTGAAGCTTTAATAGACATGGGAATAAAGGAAATAACCTCAGATTCATTTAAAGAAATACATTCTTCTTTTGGATATTCAAAAGAAGACAAATACGATACAATTTCAGCTTTCATTAAAAGCATTAGAGGAAGTGATCCTGATGCAGCAATTTTTTATCTGGCATATATGCTGGAAAATGGTGAGGATCCACTATATATTGCAAGAAGATTAATGATTTTAGCATCTGAAGATATAGGACTTGCAGATCCGATGGCGATGAATATAGCTGTTTCAGCGTTTCAGGCAACAAAGGAAATAGGCTACCCAGAGTGTTTATATCCATTAGGTGAAGCTACTCTATATCTTTCATCAGCACCAAAATCTAATTCAGTATTAAATGCATATATGACAGCAAAAAAGTATATTGGTGAAAAATTTGAAATTCCATTTAAATTAAGGAATCCCGTTACTAAATGGATGAAAAATAAAGGATATGGAAAAAACTATAAATATCCGCATGATTCTGGTGGATTTGTTATAGATACATATTTACCTGATAAATTAAAAGAAAAACAATTTTATTTGCCGAAAAATATAGGTTTTGAAGGTAAAATAAAACAAAGATTGAAGAAGTTATGGGATGGTTTTAAGAATTATTAGGTGTTTTTATCCTCAATTATTTCCTGTAATATTTCTATTTTATAGTTATCTAACACTTTAAAAATAATTTTTTTATTGTATAATAGGATGTTAATAATATCTCCAACCTTGACTTCATATGATGGTTTTAACGGTTTGTTGTTTTTCAATATTTTTCCGGATTTTGCTAATTCATTTGCAACAGTTCTTCTTTTAATTATTCTATTTGTTTTTAAAAATTTGTCTAATCTCATTTAAGTTAAGACACCTCCATGAAAAAGTTTTAAATAATGCGAAATAAAAAGAAATTTTAATACTTGACATACTCTCTTAAAACAATTATAATATATTTAGCAGAAATAATCAATTACAATAAATTTAATTATAAATTATGAGGTGATAGAGTTGTCTGAGCCAGTTCTTATAGTAGAAAACTTGAAAACGTATTTCGACATAGCTGAAGGAACAGTAAAGGCAGTAAATGGTGTATCTTTTACATTGAATAAAAATGAATCCCTTGGTGTTGTTGGAGAAACGGGTTCAGGTAAAAGTGTAACTATGAAAACAATTATGGGTTTAATAAAAAAGCCTGGATATATTCCAGAAGGAAAAATATTATTTCATACTGATGAATTTAGTAAAGATGGTAAAAAAGAATATATAGATTTAGCTAAATTACCTCAACACCAATTTACAAGGATTAGGGGAAGACATATTGCTATGATTTTCCAGGATCCTATGACATCATTAAATCCAATGTATACTGTTGCGGATCAAATGATTGAAACTATAATGTATCATCAAAATGTTTCTGAAGAAGAAGCAAGAAAAAGAGCTATTGAACTTTTAAGAAAAGTTGGAATTCCTAATGCCGATAAAAGAATAGATGATTATCCTTTTCAGTTTTCTGGAGGTCAAAGACAAAGAATAGTTATTGCTATAGGGCTATCTTGTAATCCAGAATTATTAATTGCAGATGAGCCAACAACAGCTCTTGATGTTACTATTCAGGCTCAAATATTGGAACTAATGAAAGACTTGCAAAATGAATTCAATACAGCTATGATATATATTACGCATGACTTATCCGTTGTAGCAGAAATTGCGGATAAGGTTATGGTTATGTATGGTGGAATGCAAATGGAAATGGCTGATGTTAATACTATTTTTGAAAAACCAACTCATCCATATACAAATATGCTTCTTAACTGTATTCCAAGGCATGATGCTAAAAAAGATGATTTGGAGCCAATTCCTGGTCAACCACCGATAATGTTGGATCCTCCTAATTTGTGTCCATTTTTACCAAGATGTCCAAGGGCAACAGATAGATGTAGAAAAGAATTAGCGGAGCTTAAAGAAGTCGAACCAGGACATTTCGTAAGATGTTGGAATCCGGTTATGGACACAAGAATGGAGGGAGATAAATAATGCTTTTAAGAGTTAATAATCTTAAGAAATATTTTCCTATAAAACATGGATTTATAGTGGAAAAAACGGTAGGATATGTGAAAGCTGTCGATGGAGTAACCTTTTCTCTTGATAAAGGAGAAACTTATGGCCTTGTTGGGGAATCTGGTTGTGGTAAAACTACAATTGGAAAAACAATATTAAGACTTTATAATCAGACAGATGGCGAGATATTTATTGATGATAAAGATACGAGTTATTTTTTCATGAAAAAAAGTGAAGCTAAAGATTATTTAAAAAGACATTATATAGACATGTTACATAAAGAAATAAAGAAAAAATCGGAATCAGAATTTTTAAAAGATTTACCAGAATATAAGAAGCCATATTTTGAATATTTGATAAAAAATGGTGAAGGTAAATTTATAGATTATATGCTTTCAGATTTAAAAGGTAAAAGAATGCATTTTAGAAGGAAAGTTCAAATCGTTTTTCAGGATCCAACATCGTCATTAAATCCAAGAATGACAGTGGGATCAATTTTATCTGAACCATTATTATTTCATGGAATTGCTAAGAATAAAAATGAAGCATTTGATATAGTTAAAGAGATTCTTGTGAATGTTGGATTGAAGAAATACCATGTTGATAGATATCCTCATCAATTCTCTGGAGGTCAAAGACAGAGAATTGCTGTAGCAAGAGCAGCAATATTAAAACCAGATTTAATTATTCTTGATGAGCCGACTTCTGCATTGGATGTTTCTGTTCAAGCACAAATAATTAAATTATTAAAGGATTTACAATCAGAATTAAATGCTGGATATTTATTTATATCTCATGATCTTGGTGTTGTTAGGTTTATTTCAAATTATGTTGGTATTATGTATCTTGGTAGAATGGTTGAGTATGGTGATTCTGATGAAATATTTGATAACTTTAAGCATCCATACACTGAAGCGCTATTGAATGCTGCACCAGTTCCTGATCCAAGGAAAAGAAGAGATAGAAAGCAATTTATTATTAAAGGACAGGTGCCTTCACCAATTAATAGACCAAAAGGATGTTTCTTCTCACCAAGGTGTAAATATGCCTTTGAACCATGTTCAAAAAAATATCCACCATATTATGAAGTGGGGAATAATCATTTTGTAGGTTGTTATAAATATGAACCAAAATCTTGAAATCAAGGGAGGGAGTAGCATGAAGAAGTTTTTAGTTTTATTGTTCGTTTTAGTTACAGCCCTTGCTGTATTTGCTGATACAGTAGATTGGGCAATTGAAGACGTTGCTGGAAAACCAGGGGGTACATTGTTTTTGAGTACAACATCAGGTCCAAAAACAATGAATCCAGCATGGGCACAAGAAACATCATCTACAGACATTATTGGATGGGTATTAGACACATTGGTACATTCATCTAATAAAGGTTTAGCCGAATTACCAGGTTTAGCAAAGGAATTTTCAGCTAAAGTTACTGAAGACGGAAAAACAGTTTATACTTATGTATTAAGAAAAGGTTTAAAATGGTCAGATGGACAACCATTGACAGTTGACGATGTTATATGGTCATTCGAAAAAATCTGGTTTGATAATGATATGACAGCAAATGGAAATGCTGGTTATATGGATTCAAATGACGCATTACCAACAATTAAAAAAGTTGACGATTACACAGTTCAATTTATTTATAATTCAAAATTCAGAAGAGGTCACGAATCAATTGGATGGACAGAAATATTACCAAAACATATTTTAGAACCATATTATAAAGAAGGTAAATTTAAAGAAGCATGGTCATTAGCAGATTTAAAATCAGTAGTTTCTTCTGGCCCATTTGTTTTAAAAACATATAAAGAAGGCGTTAGAGTTGTATTAGAAAAGAACCCATATTATTACAGAAAAGATAAAAATGGTGTTCAATTACCTTACTTAGATCAAATAGTTTATGTTATTGTTAAAGATTTAAACACAGAAAGATTAAAGTTCGAAGCTGGTGAAACAGATATTTATTCACCTACAGCTGAAGAATTCCCAGAAATTAGAGCAATGGCAGAAGAAAAAGGTTGGGTAGTAAGACAAGGTGGACCAAACTTAGGTTCAAACTTTGTAACCTTTAACTTCAATGCAAAAGATCCTGTTAAGAGAAAATGGTTTAGAAATGATAACTTCAGAAGAGCTATAGCTTATGCAATTGATAAACAAACATTGATCGATGTATTATATAACGGATTAGGTGCAGCATTATATGGTCCTGTATCACCATCATCAGGATTTTATAATCCAGAAGTAGAAAATTTAGGATTCAGATACTCATTAGCAAGAGCTAAGAGAGAACTTAAAAAAGGCGGATTTGTATTAAAAGGTGGAAAATTATATGATGCTGATGGAAATCCTGTAAAATTCGAATTAACAACAAATGCTGGTAACAACGTTAGGGAAGAAATTGGTAATATCTTAAAAGAAAACTTATCAAAATTAGGTATTGATGTTAACTTTGCTCCAATGCAATTTAATGCATTAGTTGGTAAATTAGTGGCAACAGGAGATTGGGAAGCAGTTATTATAGGTTTAACAGGTTCTGTAGATCCAGCATCAGGATGGAATGTATGGAGATTAGATGGTGGATTACATTTCTGGAATTATTCACCAGAAGTAAAACCAAAAATGTTTGATGATGCTTTAAAAGCAGATTATGTTGTTCCTGAATATGAAAAGAGAATTGATGAAATCATGAGATTACAGGTATCAGCAGTTGATAAAGATGAATTACACAAATTATTCGACGAATTCCAGATGTTAGTAGCAGAACATCAAGTATTAGTATACACAGTAGCACAAAATTATTTAATTGCTTATAAAAAATCAGTACATATTTACAATCCAGATCCTAACCCAGCAGCAGGTGTTCTTTGGGCAGGATGGAATATCTGGAAAGATCAATAATATTTATTATTCTTATTTAATTGGGAGTGGGGGAAATGGAGAGTTTTCTCCGCTCCCTTTCAAATTAATGTGAGGAGGTCTTTTGATGCTAAAGTATATCCTTAGGAGAATTATTTTGGCCATACCTGTATTGCTTGGTGTGTCAATAGTATCTTTTATGATAATATCATTAGCACCAGGTGATTTTTTGGATTCTTATAGACTTAATCCGGCAGTAAGTGCCGATCAGGTTAAGAATTTAGAAAAAAGGTTTGGGCTTGATAAATCACCAGTTGTTCAATATTTTATATGGCTAAAAAATATATTGAAAGGTGACTGGGGAGATTCATTTACATATCAAATTCCTGTTTGGGATTTAATATGGAGAAGAGTTGGAGCAACTTTATTATTAAGTATAACTACATTCATTTTTACCTGGGGGATAGGTATCCCGCTGGGTATATATGCAGCATTGCATCAATATAGTTTAGGAGATCAGATTGTTGGTGTTATAGGATTTATAGGATTGTCAATACCAAATTTCTTTTTTGCCTTATTGTTTTTGTTTTTTGCGGCAAAAACCGGTGGAAAGATTTTTCCAGTTGGTGGTTATATTTCATTAGGATATGATACATTTCCTGCATGGAAAAAGTTTTTAGATATATTATGGCATGTTCTTGGACCTATGATTACTTTGGGAACTTCTGGTCTTGCAGGAACAATGAGGGTTATGAGAGGACAATTGCTTGATGAATTGAAACAGGATTATGTTGAATTTGCAAGAGCTAAAGGTATGCCAGAAAATGTTGTTATTTATAAACACGCATTGAGAAATGCAATTAATCCTATTATTACAGCCTTAGGTTTTTCAATTTCAGGACTTTTGGGCGGAGCGGTTTTAACAGAAAATGTATTTGGATGGCCAGGAATGGGTCAATTAATTATAGAAGCATTGTTGCAGCAGGATATTTTCGTTATAATGGCTGATATTATGTTAGCTTCTGTATTATTGGTTGTTGGTAACTTAATTGCTGATATATTACTTGCAGCTGTTGATCCAAGAGTTCGTTTGAGATTAGGATAATGGAGGGAAAATGATGGCTGAGAATAAAGAAGTTAAGAAACAGGAAAATCAAGATGTTTTCGAGAAACAATTTTTATCTACCCCTCAACTTGTATGGAGAGCTTTGAAAAGGCATAAATTTGGTTTAATATCAATGTGGGTTTTGATAATATTATATTTATTTGCATTGTTTGCAGATTTTTTATCACCAATGGATTACAAAGTTCAACATATAAAATATAAATTTGCACCACCAATGAAAGTATTCTGGAAAGATGAAACAGGAAAAAATATTGGTCCACATGTTTATTTATATAAGAGAGTAAAAGATCCAGTGACTTTTCAGAGTACATTTAAACCTGCAACATATTTTGAAAACTTTAAAGTATACGATGATTTGAATTTTGATACAGAAAAGGAAACAGTATTAAAACTGGGAGAGTATAATCCAGATTTTGAATCTACCGTAACTAATTATCAATTTGTATTGAATTATAAAACAATTGCAGTAACAAATGATGGAAAAGAATATAAAATATTATCAGAAACCAAAACAGAACCATTAGTAACTTTTGAAGAATTAGGGATAAAAAATAAGATATTAAAAAGAAATGAAGAAGGTTTTTTACCTGTTGATCAAATACCTTTGTTAAAAGGTAAAGATGTTCTTTTAAGTGTTGAAGATAGAGGGATTTCAAAAACATATTATTTTGAAGAAAATTATAAAACGAAGGGTAATTTGTCGAAGTTAAATTTGAAGCCAGAGGATGTAAAAGAATTTAGAGAATATGTTTCTCTTGATTCCATTGAAGTTGAAACAGAAGATGATTTTTATGAATATTTTCCGGAAAATGTTGAAGGAGTTAATTTAAAGAAGTTTAACATTAAATTCTTTACAAAGGGTTGGGAATATAAATGGCTAGGTTTTATTCCTGGAAATTTACATTTGTTTGGTGTTGAAAAGAGCAAATTGCCATTTTTAGCAGAAGATTATTCCTCGAAGGATGGAATTATATACTTATGGGGTGCTGATAAATTTGGTAGAGATATGATCAGCAGGCTGGTATTTGGAAGTAGAGTTTCTTTAACAATAGGGTTATTGGGTATTGCAATAACATTTTCAATAGGCTTGATGTTAGGTGGAACTGCTGGATATTTTGGCGGATGGATTGATGAGGTTTTAATGAGGTTTACAGAAATATTGATGTCAATACCAAGTTTCTATTTGCTTGTTTCTTTGAGTGCTATTTTACCATCGGGTATGTCACCATCTGTAAAATATATTTTGATTATTGTAATCCTTTCATTCATTGGTTGGCCAGGTATGACAAGGGTTATTAGAGGTATGACATTGGGTTTAAAAGAAACAGAATTTATTCAGGCAGCTGTTGCATTAGGATATCCTTCAAGAAGGATTATATGGAAACATTTATTACCAAATACTGCAACTTATGTTATAGTTTCAGCGACATTGTCAATACCAAGTTATATTCTTGGTGAAGCTGGGTTGAGTTTCCTTGGATTGGGTATTAGAGAACCTTCAGCTAGTTGGGGATTAATGTTGTCACAAGCTCAAAATATTACTGCTTTAACTAATTATCCATGGTTATTATTACCAGGTTTGTTTATATTTATTACTGTTCTTGCATTTAACTTATTTGGTGATGCTATAAGAGATGCTTTAGATCCAAGAGCATTAGGACATTAATAAAAAAGGGACTCTTTGGAGTCCCTTTTTTATTATTTAATTTTACTAAAAAATTAAATTTTCTAAATCTATAATAAAAGAAGTTTTGAAATTTTATTATTATTTAATAATATGACATTATTTTCATCTATTACAACAAAATTATTATAGTTTTCTCCAAATTTTTTTAATTTAAATTCTTTTGAGATTGTATCAAAAATTATGAAATTATTGCCAGACAATATATATAGTTTATCATTAAATGTTTTTATTATACTATGGTCTCCAAATGCATTTATTTTATATTTTTCTGTATTAAGGGTTTTATTATCAATCTCAAACAAATCCCCAAAATTTGATGTAAAATATGATTTGTCATCTGTTGTAACGATATTAGAATTAACCTTTGGAATATAATCTTTAAATGTATAGTATTTTTTCAAATCAATAATATTTTCTGAACCGTTTTCTATATTATGAATATAATAGTATTCATCAACACTGAAAAAAATTTTTTTGTTTTTATAAGTTGGAAATCCATATTTTGCATATTTTTTATCTTTTATATAAAAGATTTTAATAGGAACAATTTTTTTAATATATGGGATATTATCTTCATCATAAGTAATAAAAATCTGTGAAATTTTTTTATCTTCTTTTTTAAAGTAAAAAAAATCAGTTTTATTTATAGGATATATTTTTAAGTGTTCATAGCCATTAACGATACTTTCCATATATAGAGAAATTTCAGTTATAGATATATTATCTTCATCGATATCTAATTCGCCTACTCTGAAAAATCTGTTTTCTTTATATATTACAAGAAATTTATTATTACTTATTTTTCCTTTTAAAATTAAAACATCATAATTAAAATTTTTCTTTTTTAAAATATTTCCATTTAAATCTAAAACATATAAATTAGAATCGTTAGTAGTAAGGATAAGTTCATCATCTAATGCAAAAAAACTTAAAATATTAGAATTAAAAGTTTTTTCCCAATTTTTTTTAAGATGTTTAGAAAATGAAAATAATTTATTATTTCGAAAGCCAACATAAACATTTCCATTTTTATCTTTAAACATATAGGAAGAATTAACAAAGTTTTTGAATTTATAGAAATTTTTAACAGAAGATTTTTTTATCACATATATAGTAGGAATTAATAATATAATTATAAATGTCAACAAAATCAAATTTTTTTTCTTCATTAAAAGACCTCCTTAAATACAAAAAAGTTAATTATTGAGTGTATTCCAGATATTAAATATATATCTTTTGAAATATCATATATAATAAGAGAGACTATTTGATAAAAAAATCTAAAAGTAAAAAGCTTTAATAAATAAGGTGTTTGAAAAGTTTCTATTGAATAATGACTTAAAGTAAACACAATTGAAATAAATATATATTAGTAATTTATTATATTTATTTTCTTTAAATGAATTATAAAAATAACATTTAAATATATATTCTTCACTAAAACTAGCTACTAAAAGATTAAAAAACAATTCTTCTTTTTGGAGATAATATTTAATATTTAAAAATATAATAATTATTAGAATTAAAATATAAAAAGGAATAAAATATTTTTTAATTTTAAAGCTTTTTTTTAATTGTTCCATTATGTATCTTCTTTTAAAAAGAAAAGCAGAAAGAAAAAGTACAAATATAAAAGTTAAATATATAGAGGAAAATATATATCTATATATAGATGGTTCAAATATTAAAGATAAATTTTTAAAAAATATAAAAGTAAACATATAAATAATTATTATAAGAAAATCAAAAAGATCTTTCATTACAATCACCTTAAAAGTAGTAATTTGCAATATAATGAGTTGGAAAATATTGTTTTATATGTTTATGATATATTAGTGGGAATAAAGTAAAATTTTCATTATAAACTTCAAATCCGTTGAGATATAATATTATATTTATTTTGTTAATATTATGGACATTTAAAGTAAAAAAAGATGGAAATAATCCCAGATTTTTAAATACAGAATATGTTTCGGGAGTTTTTTCTACAAAAAAATAATGGAAAGTATCTTTAGAACCTTTCAAAAAAATTAAAACAAAAATAGAATAAAATATGGATAAATCATTTAATTTAAAGATAAATTTTAAATAAAAATTTTTATTTAAATAATAGATTCGTTTGTTTTTTATATTCCATAAAGAATTTAAAAATTGTAAATTATATTTTATATTATATATTTCAAAATTATTATTGTAAGAATATTTTTTTGATGGTTTGTTCCAAAATTTGTTTTCAAAAAAATATAAATCAAAACCTGGCTAAGGAATCAAAAATTCCTTATCCAGAAATTTAGTTCTAAAAGGCTTTTTAATATTCTCGATATTATTTATATCAAATATTTCTTTATCTATTGTTATGAATGAAAAAGTGTTTTTAAACCTTGATTTAAAAATATGTTTCATTATTTCGATAATTTAAGCAACTCTGCAGAAATAGCAGCTCCACCACCAGTTCCAGACATAGTTGAAGCACCATAAATGCCAATAGCGCTATTTAATTGTTCTGAATAACTTTGACCTGCATCAACAGTTGTTTGATTGTTACCATTCCCATAAATCTTGTTATTTGTAGTAGAATATGAAGAATTGTTAACACCTGAAGTTAAATACAATGCGTTCACGAAAAATCCCTCCCTCATATTTTTTGTATCATCCGGATGAATACAATATTATTATACTTTTAATAAGTAAAAAAAAAAATAAGAAAGCGTTAAGAATAAGTAAATTAAAAAGTTTAAATAAAATATTTATTTATTATTATTAATTAAATATTTATTATTTATGTTTATATATGTTTGTATAAAATTAAGATATTAAGTTTTATGTCTAAAAAATCACAATTATTACCAAAAATATATTTAATTTATTTCATAAATAGTATAGAAAATATAAAATAGAAATGAAAATTGTCAATTGGACCTAGATATTCTTTCGTTATGCAAGGAGCTTTTATTATCTTAGTATTAAGAAAGTTTGACTTTTTTGGTAAAAAGTGTTATTATTATAGTAGGGATCAACCAAAGGGGGTGTTCTTATGGATTACAAGTTATATACAAAAAACATTGAACTAACAAAGGCGTTAGAAGATTATTTAGAAAAAAGGATGGAAAAAATTGATAGAGTTTTTAAGAAACATGATGATTTATTAATGAACACTGATATTAGAATTACAAAAGAAAAAGAAACATTTAAAGTTGAAGCTACATCACATTTAAAGG
The DNA here is from genome assembly GCF_029910535.1 of Marinitoga aeolica. NCBI lineage: Bacteria > Thermotogati > Thermotogota > Thermotogae > Petrotogales > Petrotogaceae > Marinitoga > Marinitoga aeolica. The sequence continues at coordinate 996,069 of NZ_CP069362.1, read as the reverse complement.
TAAAAGGTACTATTTTAAAGGTAGAAGAAAGAGGAACAGACCTCTATGAGGTTATAGATAAAGTTTCTGATGCCTATGAAAGAAAATTGAAAAAATTTAAAGAAAAACTTCAAGACCATGATGCTCCAAATCCACTAAAAGAAATTAACACTGATGTTATTGAAGAGGAGGATGTTTTAAACAAGATAGCAAAGAGAAAACGTTATGATTTAAATATGTACTCTTTGGAAGAAGCAATTATGCAATTAGAACTTTTGGGACATGAATTCTTTGTATTTAGAAATTCAGATTCTGAAGAGGTTAATGTGGTTTATAAGAGAAAAGATGGAAGCATTGGTTTAATAGAATTAATAGGTTAATAATATAAATAAACGGGGGATTTTCCCCCGTTTTTATATTTCAATATGGAAAAATTGTCTGGCTATAAGACCAATGACAAAGGAAATGATCATAACTCCAAAACTAATTGTAAGCATTTCAAAGAAATAATGTTTGAAAGTTTTTTCTTGGACCACAGAGACAAAGAATGAGAAAAAGATAATTACAATAATTGCATTGATTATAGTAAATATTAATGAAATCATAGGGTTAGAAAATATAAAATATGGTACTACAAGTAGTACAACAGTTATGATATATGCAATTCCTGTATAAATAGAAGCTTTTAATGGATTAGTGGCATTTTTTTCTGCACGTTGGGACAAATATTCAGAAGCTGCCATTGAAAATGAAGCGGCAATTCCTGTGATTAATCCCGATAATGCAACAAGTCTTGAATTTTGGAATGCAAAAGTTAAACCAGCTAATGTGCCTGTTAATTCAACTAATGCATCATTTAAACCTAAAACCATTGAACTAATATAATTTATTTTTTCTTCATCAATTAATCCCAATAATTTCTTTTCATGTTCATTTTCATCTTTTATAATTTCTTCAAATTCCGGAACGTAGTTTTTAATTTCTTCATAGTTTGCTTGAGCTTTTTCTTCTCCTTTTTCCATTGCGTTTAATGCGAATGTTAATCCGAATATATATGATAGCAATACATACCAGAATACTAAAAAATTGTTTGGTTGAACATCTTTTTCGGTGTATTTTTTCATAATATTATAGTGTTTAAATTCATCTTTGGAAATTTCTTCTAAAACTTTACCGTTTTTCCCTTTTATCCTTTTTGCGAGTTTTTTATACACATGATATTCTGTTATTTCATTTTTTTGAAAAGCTATTAATTGGTTTTTAATATTTTCATCCATATTGTTTTCCCTCCTTAAGGTTTATAATCGAAATCTACAGTTACTTCTGGTGAATCTACTATTATTTTTTCAACGATATTGGGATGTTTTTTTATGATTTGTTTTATGCCTGCATCACCTTCTAATTTTAATATTTCTTCAAATAATTCTTTTTTTATATACGTAGGAAATCCCTTTTTTTCATTGTAATAAGGTGCAATAATAGGTTTTTGCGTTTGAATATTTAATATTTTTTCTATTATTTTTTTGGGTATTAAAGGCATATCACCAAGGAATATTAGCACATTATCATAACCATGAGATAAAGCATATTTTATAGCAACTTTAACAGAAGAAGATATTCCATTTTTATATTCTTTATTTTCTATTATTTTAAAATCATATAGATAAAAATTATCTTTATATTCTTCCCATTTCTCGTTTACAATTATTAATTTATCAAAATTAAAAGAATTTAATAAATCTATTGTCCATTGTAAAATAGGTTTTCCATTATAACTAAAAAGCATTTTATTTCCTTTAAATCTCTTAGAAAGTCCAGCAGCTAAAATAACGCCTAATATTTTCATTTTTTTAATCACTCCATTTGATGTATAATATATGTTAAGATTATATCACAATTAAGGAGGTTATGTATGAATAGATATATAGTTTTAATTTTATTTTTACTATCTATGATGTCGAGTATTTTTTCAAATTCCATTACGCTGTGGTTTGAATATGAAGGGCTGAAACAAATGAAAGAAATAGCTAAAGAATTTGAAAAAGAAACAGGGATTACCGTTAATATTATACAACAAAAAAGGATTTCTGATAAGCTTTTTACAACAGTTAGAGGAAATGGCGATATTCCAGATGTTATTTTGGTGAAAAATGATGAAATTGGAAAATTAAAAGAAGCCAATTTAATTGAAAATGTCGATGATGTAAAAAGTGATATTGAAAATAAAGTTTTAAGTAATTCATTCGAAGCTTTTAAGGTTGATAATCGGGTAATTGATAAAGAAACTGGTAATTTTATTAAAGAGGCTCATTATTATGGTGTTCCATTTTATTTTGATACACAAGTTTTATATTACCATGACAAAGTTTTTTACGATTACGGTTTTCCACTATATGAGGGATTAACCTTTGAAGATTTATTGTTTGCCAGTTATGTAGTAGAGGATAAAAGTAAAGGAAAAATAATGGGATTAGCCTGGGGTGCAAATTCGCCATATTGGTTTCCACCATTTCAATGGGCTTTTGGGAAAAAAGAATTAATGGAAAATGGTAGAATAATAATAAATGATGATGAAACGTATAATGCGATAGATTTTATATTTAAGAATATTGCAGGCAATAGTGCTCATTTAGTGGAAAGACAGGGATTAATTTCTGGATTTAAAAGTGGAAAAATTGCAGCTATGTTTTTTGGTACATTTATGATTCCCGATTTTATTAAATCTGGCATTGAATTTAAAATTTTGCCATTACCATATATCGAAGAAGCGGGAAATTATATGACGCCTATTCTTGATTATAAAGGATTTAGTATAATTAAAGGAAGAAAAACAAAGGAAGTAAAAAGATTTATAGATTTTGTTCTTAGTAAAGATTCCCAAGTAGAATTTTGTGAGAATTTATATAAATTTCCTATAAATAAAGAAGCATTTGATAAATTAAAAGAAAAAGATGAATATTTCAAAGTTGCTTATGAATCAGCAAGAATAGGTAAAATAATGCCAACATCAGCCTATTTTAAATCAAAGTATTGGCAAGGTGTAAGAACTATGATGACATTAATTTTGAATCAAAAAGAAGGGTATGATGGAGAAATTGTAGAAAAAGCACAGGAGTTTATGGATGGCAAATAAAAAATTTTTACTTGTATTGCCAGCTTTGGTGTTGATTGTATTTATATTAATAATTCCGATGGTATCAATGTTAAAAACATCATTTTATAATTCTCCTTTTGGAGAAAATGGATCTTTTGTGGGAATTCAAAATTATATAAAAGTTTTGAATGATTCTGGAATGGGTATTGCTGTTAAAATAAGTTTTATCTGGGCATCAATAATATCATCTATCGTAATAATTTTAGGAATAATAATAGCTTATATATTAGAAACTAAAGCGAAAAATAAAAAAATATTGTTTTTTATAATAATGTTGCCGTGGATAATTCCATCATATATGGGAGTTTTAATCTGGAGGTCTTTAATTTACGGTTATGGAACAGAGTCTATTATAAAAAATCTTTTTCATTTAAATACGAATATATTTACAGATATTTTTGCTGGTTTGGGGTGGGGTATTTTTGTTAGTATTTGGCTTGAATTGCCAATAGTTGTCATGGTGTTAATATCAGCATATCAAGAAGTACCACGAGAGCTACATCTTGCGGCGAAAATAGATGGTGCAAATTCTTTGAATACGTTAATAAATATAACTATACCATATATAAAACCTACGATAATAACGTGGTTTTTAATTACATTTGCGAATCATTTTAAGGATTTTACAGTTCCTTTCCTTTTAACTGCAGGTGGTCCTCCAATTTTTGCTGGTTTTACTTCACATAGCATTGTAGGAATAACAACAACAATGGGAGTTTTTAATTATTTTATTTCAAATACACAATATGATTTTGGTATTATTTCCGCATATAGTGTAATTTCAGCTATATTTGTTATGTTGATTGCATTTATCTTCCTAACCAGAAGAACATTATCATTGAAAAAGTTTTTAACCTTTGTTATTGCCATAAAAATTTTATCTTATATCTTTAATCCGGGAATTATTTTACTATTGACAATAGGATTATATTTTATTCTTTTGAAAAAAAGAAATTTATTTGGTTTAGTCGTTATTTTAGATTTTTCAATGATGATTTTAAATATAAGTATTAAAGGGTTTTGGGGAGGATTTGATTTTATTCCTATAATATCTTTAATGTGGCTGATCTTTAAAGAAAAAACGCCTGTAATTCCTCAAACAAAAGTTAAAATGAATTTGAAAACGATAAAAATGGTGTTTAAATACCTTTTATTAGTTCTCTTAATAACAATTATTATGCTTCCAGTGTATAATATAGTAAATATATCATTATCTGGAACAAATAATATAGCAATAACATTGTTTCCAGAAAAATTAACTTTTGAAAATTATAATAGAATATTTTCAGAGATTCATATTGAACATAATTTAAAAAATACAATAATTATAGCTTTTTTAACGGCGATTATTGTTCCTATAATATCCTATCCACTTGCTCTGTTTATATCTAAAAATAATTTAGGTTGGGTATTACCATTATTGATATTTATTGACTTTTTAGGAGGAGTTCATTCTATAATTGCTTTATTTATGGTATTTAGAAAATTACATTTATTGAATTCTTTATTTGGTCTTTCGCTTGTATATGCAACACACACATTACCAATGGCAACATTTTTAATAAAAGGATATCTGGATAAAATACCTAAAGAGATAGAAGAAACAGCGTTATTGGATACCACAAAATTAAAATCGTATTTTTATATTTTATTTCCATTATCTATACCCGCTTTACTTGTATCCATGTTAATAGGATTTATGAAAGGATGGAATGGATTTATTCCTTCTTTGATGCTATTAAACAAAGATTCTTTATATCCGCTTTCAGTAAAATTATATACGCTTATTGGAGAACCAGGAACATCTTATCCAAGATGGGATTTATTTTCAGCATCATCAATATTGAATATAATTTTTCTTGGAATTATTTTCATAATGATTAGAAGACCTTTGATGAATGGAGTTTTAAAAGATAGATATTGATAGGAGGGGAAAGATGAAAATAAAAGATATTATTCCAGTAGCTTTAGGAAAAGAAAAACCTGATGTGCTATTAAAAAATGCAAAGCTCGTAAATGTTTTTACTGGCGAAATAGAAGAAACAAATATAGCATTATTTAGAAAAAGAATTGCAGGTATTGGTGATTATACAGAGGGAAAAGAAGTAATAGATTTGAAAGGTATGTATGTATTACCTGGATTTATTAATGCTCATTTACATATAGAAAGTTCTATGTTATCACCAAGACAATTTGCTAAAGCTGTGTTATTAAGAGGAACAACAACAGTAATAGCAGATCCACATGAAATATCCAATGTTTTAGGATTAGATGGGTTGGAATATATGATTAAATCTACAGAAGGAATACCTTTAAATGTTTATATAGCAATACCTTCAGCTGTTCCTGCAACAAATATGGAAACATCTGGAGCAAGACTTGGGCCTGAGGATATGGTTGGTTTTGTAGATTCATACCCTAATAGAATCATTGCATTAGGGGAAGTAATGAATTTTCCGGGAGTTATTAATAGAGATTCAGAGTTATTAACTAAAATAGAAATTTTAAGACATATGTATAAAAAAATAGATGGACATGCTCCTGGAGTTACTGGAAAGGAATTAAATGCATATATAGATGCATTTATTAGATCTGACCATGAATGCACTACAAAAGAAGAAGCGTTAGAAAAGATAGGAAAAGGAATGCAGGTGTTTATAAGAGAAGGAACTGCAGCTAAAAATTTAGAAGCATTAATTGAAGCCGTTAATGTTATGAATCACCATAGTTTTTCTTTCTGTACGGACGATAGGGAGCCCTTAGACATCTTAAAAGATGGCGATATAGATTATTTAGTAAGAAGAAGTATTGAGAAAGGGATAGACCCTATTATTGCTATTAGAATGGCTACTATTAATACAGCAAGATATTACAATTTAAGGAGTATGGGTGCAGTAGCTCCTGGTTATAAAGCAGATATGATTGTTGTTGATGATTTAGAAAAAATAAATATTAAAATGGTATTTAAAGATTCAAAATTGGTTGTTAAAGATGGTAAGTTTGTTGATGAAATGAAGGGCGTATATAATGATATGCCAAAGAAGTTTGGTAAGGTAATTTTACCAAAAGTTACAGTGGATGATTTAAAAATAAAAGATAGAGGTAAAAAAATAAGGGTTATAAAGATTTATGAAGGTTCATTATTGACAGATGAATTAATATTAGATCCAAAAGTAGAAAATGGATATGTTGTTCCTGATGTAGAAAGAGATATTTTAAAAATCGCTATTTTTGAAAGGCATACAGGAACCAATTTTTCTTTAGGTTTTATTAAAGGATTTGGTATAAAAAGTGGAGCAGTTGGAACAAGCGTTGGACACGATGCACATAACATAGGTATAATTGGGACAAATGATGAAGATATGTATACAGCGGCAAAAGAAATAGAAAATATGAATGGTGGAATGGTTGTGGTTGAGAATGGAAAAATATTAGCAAAACTCCCATTACCGATAGCTGGATTAATGGCTGATAAAGAATTAGAAGAGGTTGTTGAAGAATTGGAACATTTAGAAGGTGAAATGAAAAAATTAGGTGGAATAGATGCAACATTTATGACGCTTTCATTTGTTCAGTTAGCAGTTATACCACATTTGAAAATAACAAATAATGGACTTGTTAATGTTAATAAACAGGAATATGTGGATTTATTTGTCGATTAGGCAAATTGGAAAAAATATAAAATTGTAGTAAAATTAAAGTATCAGAAAAAGGAGGGGTTTGTATGAAAAAGATTTTGGTAGTGTTATTAATTGCTGTATTGTCATTAACATTATTTGGTAAAGTAAAAGTAGCATTGTTAATTAATGGAACGTTGGGTGATAAATCATTTTTTGATTCTGCAGCTAGAGGTATGAAATGGGCAGAAGAAAAATTAGGTGTAGAAACAAAAGTTATTGAAATGGGATATAATCCTGCTGAATGGGAACCAACATTAGAAGATATCTCTGATAGTGGTGAGTATGATATTATAATAGTTGGGACATGGCAAATGGTTGAATTATTAGAGAGAATTGCTCCATTATATCCAGATCAAAAATATGTGATTTTTGATGATGCAGTTGACTATTCAAAAGGAAATCTTCAAAATGTATATTCAATTACATATAAACAAAATGAAGGATCATTTTTAGCTGGTGCAATGGCAGCATTAGTATCTGAATCAAAGAAATTCAAATATTCTGTTCCTGATAAGAAAGTTATAGGGTTTTTAGGTGGTATGGATATTCCAGTTATAAACGATTTCTTAGTAGGTTATATAGAAGGTGCAAAATATATTGATCCAGAAATAAAAGTATTAATTTCTTATGTTGGAGCATGGAATGATCCTGCAAAAGGTAAAGAATTTACATTATCCATGTATAGGCAAGGTGCAGATGTTGTATTTGCAGTAGCTGGTGAAACAGGGAATGGTGTTTTAGCAGCAGCAAAAGAAATGGATAGATGGGCAATTGGTGTTGACTCAGACATGCAATTATTGTATGAAGAAAAAGATATGGATATTGTTAATCACACATTATCTTCAATGATGAAAAATGTTGATTATTCATTATATAGAGCAGTTAAACTATATTTAGAAGGTAAAATGCCTGTAGGTAAAGCAGAAGCATTAGGGTTGAAGGAAAAAGGTATAGGTTTAGCAGATAATAAATACTTTAGAGAAATTATGAAATCTGATCCATGGGTATTGGTAAAATTAAAGGATATAGAATTAGGTATAATTAGAGGAGAAATTAAGGTTCCAACCGCATATGGAATGAGTAACGAAGAGTTAAATAAAATTAGAAATTCTGTAAGACCATAATAATAAATAAGTCATATAATATTTGAGAAGATGGGGGCTATTTAAAGCCCCTGTTTTATTAAAGTTAAAGAAAATTATAAAACAATGTTCTTCGCCAGGTGAAAATTCATATTCCTCAAAAATGCTTATTATCGCCTGTCGCTCAAACTCACATCCATGTTCGGTTTCGCTCAATTTTGCATCCATGCAAAATTGCCAGGCTTCATTCACATTTTTTCGGGAATTTCCAATGGCTCATCACATTATTTTTATAAATTTTCTTATATGAAAGCCAAACAATATTCATATTTTTCTGAAATTTTCATTTGATTATATCTGAAATTAAAATTTTCTATTAAGAAAGGTGAGAAGAATGAGCGAATTTGTTCTTGAGATGAGAAATATATGGAAAGTATATCCTAATGGAGTTACTGCAAATAAAGGAGTAAATTTGAAGGTAAAAAAAGGTGAAATTCATGCATTGTTAGGAGAAAATGGTGCTGGAAAGAGTACTCTGATGAAAATTTTATTTGGTTTTGAAAAACCAACAGAAGGAGAAATTTATTATAATGGTGAATTAGTGCATATTAATTCACCATATAAAGCTATAGAATTAGGTATAGGTATGGTTCATCAACATTTTATGTTGGTTCCATCCTTAACTGTTGTTGAAAATGTTGTTCTTGGTATGGAACCAAGAAAAGGATTATCAATAGACTTAAAAAAGTCTGTTGAATTTGTAGAAAAAGAAATGAATAAATATGGATTACCTGTTCCTCTAAATGAAAAAGTTAAGGATATTAGTGTAGGTATGAAACAAAGAGTAGAGATTATAAAAACACTTGTTAGAGGTGCAGATTTAATTATTTTAGATGAACCAACTGCTGTATTAACACCACAAGAAACAGTAGAATTATTTAAAGCTTTAAAGAGTTTAACTAAAGCAGGAAAAACAGTAATATTTATAACTCATAAATTAAATGAGGTTAAAGAAATTGCTGATAGAATTACTGTTTTAAGACGTGGAAAAACTATAGGAGAGGCAGAAGTTAAAGATATTACAGAAAAAGATATGTCCAGAATGATGGTTGGAAGAGATGTTGATATAGAAATAGAAAAAGAACCAGCAAAACCAGGAAAAGTTGTATTAGAAGCAAAAAATTTGGAATACACAAGATTTGATGGAGTAAAAATGCTTAAAGGTTTAAATTTAAAACTAAGAGAAGGAGAAATACTGGGAATAGCTGGTGTTGAAGGAAATGGCCAAACAGAATTAGTTGATATTATAACAGGTATGGATAAACCAGAAAAAGGCGAAATTTTTATTTTTGGTAAAGACATGATGAATGCAGATAATCCTCATGAATTTAGAAAAACGGGAATGAGTTTTATTCCTGCTGATAGGATGCTTTATGGAGTATCAAAAGAAGATACAATAGAAGAAAACTTAATTAGTGATAGATTTGAAAGTGAACCATTTTCTAAAAAAGGCGTATTAAAATACAATAAGATTACCGAATTTGCAAAAAAAATGATAAAAGAATTTGATATTAGAACAGATGGTCCTAAAACAGCTGTAAAAATGCTGTCTGGAGGAAATATTCAAAAGGTTGTTGTTGCAAGAGAATTTACATCTAATTCAAAGATTATTATTGCAGATCAACCAACAAGGGGTATTGATATAGCAGCAGCTGATTTTATTAGGAGAAGATTAGTTAAAGAAAGAGATAACAATGTAGCTGTGTTATTAGTGTCTTCAGATTTAACAGAATTATTAGAAGTATCAGATAGAATATTAGTAATATATCATGGGGAATTTGTTGCTCATTTTGAAGATGTTAAGAAAATTAATGAAGAAATTTTAGGTGAGTATATGCTTGGAATTAAAAAAATGTCTAAAGAAGAAATGGGTGATTTAGTATGAAGTCAACAAAGAGATATGAAGTATATAGAACAGCTATTGCCATAGGTATTGCGTTATTATTAGGATATGTATTAATTTTAATAACAGTATTTCCAAAAGGAGATATGGCATTTTTTGATAAATTAAAATCTGCAATAAAAGATGCAAATGATGCTTTTAGAACATTTTTAATATCTCCTATTTTAAAACATAGAAGAGGACATTGGGTATTTAATTTAAGAGGTTTTATTCAATGGATAAACGAAAGTGTTCCTATTATGATTACCGGTCTTGCAGTATCTTTGATATTTACTGCTAAACATTTTAATATTGGTGCAGAAGGTCAATTGTTTTTAGGTGCAGCAATAGCAACGGGTGCAGCAATTTATTTTCCATCAATACCGATAATAACTCCAATTGTTGTAATATTAATAGCATCATTAGTTGGAGCAGGCTGGTCTGCAATACCGGGTTATTTAAAATCAAAATGGAATGCATCAGAAGTTGTTACATCTTTAATGCTTAATTATGTTGCATTATATATGGGATTATTTATAATAAAAACATTTTTAAGAGACCCTAATGCAGGGCAATTAGTATCTTTGAAATTTTCTGATTCAGCTACTTTATTTTTGTTAAATACAAGGTATAGATGGCATAGTGGTATTTTAATTGCATTAGGAATGAGTTTTGCTTTGTGGTTTGTCATGAAAAAAACCACATGGGGTTATAAAGTAAGATTAATCGGTAATAATAAACATTTTGCGTATCATTCAGGAATTAACACACAAAAAACATTTTTCCAAGTGCATTTATTAAGTGGAGCTATTGCTGGAACTGCCGGAATTATAGAGCTTTTAGGATATTATGGAAGATTTGTTTGGTTATATTCTCCAGGTTATGGTTGGGATGGTATTATCATTGCTACACTTGCAAGAAATAATCCAATTTATGTGCCAATAGCAGCATTATTTCTTTCATATATTAGGGTTGGAGCAAAGACGATGGGTAGATATACCAACATACCACCAGAAATGGTTTCAATTTTACAGGCAACTATTATATTATTAGTAACAGCAGAAGCCTTTTTATCACAAATGAGACAAAAAGCTATAGAAAAAGAAGCAAGAAGTACCGAAGAAGCAATAGCTGGTGGTGATATAAATGAATAGTGTATTAAGTTCTATTTTATCATGGGATTTTATAGCATCGGGAATTAGGGTTACAACACCAATACTTTTAGCAGCATTGGGGGCATTAATTGCAGAATTAGCTGGAACTCCAAACATAGCACTCGAAGGAACTATGCTATTTTCAGCTTTTGTAGGTGTAATTATAAGCGGATTTACCCAAAGTTTATGGCTATCAGTATTAGGAGCATTATTAACAGGAATAATTATGTCGTCAATATTAGCTTATTTTTCATTAAAATTAAAAACAGATATAATTATGGCGGCAATAGCATTAAATATATTTGCAAGTGGTGGAACAATATATGCTCTATATTTATTAACTGGAGATAAAGGATCCTCGGCATCATTAAAATCTTTGGTTTTACCTAATGTTGATATACCTATATTAAAAGATATACCAATATTAGGAAATATATTAAGTGGTCACCATATTTTAACTTATGTAGCCATAATATTGGTATTTTTAGTTCAATATATGTTATATAGAACTCCTCTTGGATTAAGAATTAGATCTGTTGGTGAATCACCAGACGCAGCTCGTTCTGTTGGTATTTCTGTATTTAAAACACAATATATAGCTTTAATTATGAGTGGTATGCTTGCAAGTTTGGGCGGTATATTTTTATCAATGGGTTATGTTTCATGGTTTGCAAGAGACATGACTTCAGGTAGAGGTTTTATTGCATTAGCAGCACAAGCGTTAGGTGGAACATCAGCATACGGAGTTGCGTTAGGGTCATTATTGTTTGGATTTTCAGAAGCCTTATCATTCTCACTGCAATTCTTAAATATTCCATATGAAGTTACACAATCAATGCCGTTTATTATAACAGTAGGTGCATTAGCTTTTTATGCATGGAATAAAGCTAAAAACAAGAAAAATAGAGATATTTGAGAGGTGGATCATGAAAAATAAAATATCATTATTGGGATTATTTACAGCATTTTTGATAGTAACATCATGGATTAAAATTCCAACACCATTTGGGGTACCTTTTACTCTACAGGTTTTTGGAGTTATATTAACGATCTATTTTTTAAAGAAAGATGCATGGAAAGCAGTTTTAATATATGTATTATTGGGAGCTATTGGGTTACCAGTTTTTGCAGGATTCGGAGGAGGTATTTCGGTAATTTTTGGTCCAACTGGAGGGTATATAATAGGATTTTTAATAGCAACACTTGTTGCATATTTACCTTTTAATAATATTATTAACGGATTTTTAGCTATTTTTATTATTTATATTTTTGGTGTGTCTGGATTAATGATTAAACTTGATTTATCTTTAATAAAAGCGATTAAAATAGGATTTTTACCATTTATACTATTTGATTCAATAAAAGTTATACTTGGATATTATACATATAAGTTAACACAGAAATATGAAATTAATATAATAAGAAATTAGGTCTGCAAACGCAGACCTAATTTCTTATTACAGTTTGTAGACAAAGTACAAAATAAAATATTCAAAATAATATTCGTGTCTAAGGTGAAAATTCTTATTCTCAAAGTGGGAATCAAAATAAAACTCATTCAAACGTTCGATTGCTAATCTGAAAAAATTACTCATTCGCGGTTTCCGTTCAGACTCGCGTCCATGCTCGGCTTCACTCAAAATCACATCCGTGTGATTTTGGAAACCTTCATTCATAATTTTTTCAGGCAATCTTCGAGTTTTCATTCGTTTTATTTTTGGATTCCAATAATATTATACATGGTCATATTATTTTTTCATATTTTATTTTGTCAACAGTCTGAAATGAGGCGAAAGCCTCATTTTATTTTTATATGGTATAATTGAATTGGAGGTGGAACTGATGAAAAAATATAAAAGAATAATACTTATTTGTTAATAGAGAGAATTTCATATTATTTTTAAACTTCAATATTTGTCACAGTTGTATACAAAAATTCGACAGTTGTCACATAAGTCACAATAACATTTTATAATCATTTAGAGGTGATCATATGAATAAAAATAAATTAAAATATATAATTAAAGCCTTATTTGATGCTCCAATTAGTAATAAAGATTTTCTTGTAAACAGGGAAAAAGAACTTAATCACTTAAACAAAATCGCTTATTTTCAACCGATGGGAATTTTTGGACTATGTGGAGAAACCGGTGTCGGAAAAACTACGACTTTAAATTTTATTGATTCTGAAGATGCAAAAAGATTTCATATTTTAATAACAGAAAAAGATTCAAAAGAAATAATAATTGGAGATTTCCTATATAAACTTTCGATTTTAGCATTAAAATTGAAAAATAAAAAAATCAATAATATAGCTAAAGAGTCAAAAGAATTTATATTAAATGAAATGAATTACAATACAACATATGGCGGAGGTCTATCTTTTGCTGCTAATATTTCATATGAAAAGTCAGTTAATAATAGAAAGAGATTTAACATTTATTCAGTAAAAGAATATATTGACAAATTATTATCATTGCTTGTTGAGGAATATGGCAAAATATTAATTATTATAGATGAATTAGACAAAGAGAAAAAGGAAGAAGTGTTAAATATATTAGATTCTCTAAAAAATGTATTATTTAAAGAAAATATAATTACATTTGTTTCTTTGCCATTTTCTATATATAGAGAATATTCAAATGATCGAATGAGATGGAATGAAAGCGGAAATTTAGAAAATATATTTAAAGATATGATATTTCTCGATTCATTAACTATTGAAGATATAAAGAAGATGATTTTAAAGCGAATAAAAGAATATCCCGATTATTTTGACATAGAAGCTTTAAATGAAATTGCTGTATTTAGTGATGGGAATCCAAGAGATGCACTATGGATGGCTCAGCAAATAGCTTTGATTAATTCTGATATTGATAGAATAAGTAAAGATATAGCCAAAAAAAGCATAGGAATGATAATATCTCAAAATATTGAAAAATCATTTTCATTTACAAAAATTCAAAAAATAATATTAAAAGAAATAGCACGTAACTCTTTAGACAAATCTACGCTTGTTAAAAAATTAGAAGGAAAAGTAAAGCGACAAACTGTTTATACATATATAAAACGATTGATGAATGATGGTATTATTATTGAGAACAAAGATATATTATATTTGCCAGCAAAAATTAGATATTATATAGAAAATTTTTAAATTAATATTTGTCACAGTTGTATACAAAAATTCGACAGTTGTCACATAAGTCACAATAGATATTTAAAATGAAAGTAGAAAAAATTATATCATTTAATCCCAGCAATAGCTGGGTATTTTTATAGAATCAGAGGTGGAAGTATGATATTAATGATTGATAATTATGATTCTTTTACATATAATTTAGTTCATTATTTAAACTTATTAAATGAAGAGGTTTTAGTGTATAGAAATGATAAGATAACAATAGAAGAAATAGAAAAACTAAATCCAGATATGATTGTTATTTCCCCTGGTCCGAAAACGCCAAATGAAGCAGGAATATCATTGGAAATAATAAATGTGTTCAAGGAAAAAATACCTATTTTTGGTGTATGTTTAGGACATCAAACAATAGCTCAAAGTTTTGGAGCTAAAATAATTAAAGCAAAGGAACCAGTTCATGGTAAAGTATATCCTATAAAACATAATTCTAAAGGAGTGTTTAAAGGATTAAAAAATCCTTTAAATGTCACACGATATCATTCTCTTGTAGTTTCAAAAGAAGATTTACCAGAAGATTTAGAAATTACAGCAGAGTCTTTAGAAGGAGAAATAATGGCAATTAAACATAAAAAATACCCAATAGAAAGTGTTCAATTCCATCCAGAAGCTGTTTTAACAGAACATGGGCTTGATATGTTGAAAAACTTCTTATCCTTTGCTAAGAATTATAGAAAGGAGATATTATGATAGAAAAATTAAAAATTCCATTTAATTTAGTTGATATTTTTAATTCTTTAGAAGATAAGAAAAATGTAGTTTTTTTAGATAGTCAAAAGGATAAGGAAAGACTTGGTAAATATTCCTTTCTGGGATTAAACCCTTTTTTAATCTTTAAAGCAAAGAACAATAAAATTATTTTAGAGGATGAAAATGAGATTAAAGAATATTATTCTGATAATCCATTTTTAGATTTAAAAGAAATAATGAAAAAATATGAAATAAAAAATGATACAGAACTTCCATTTATTGGTGGGGCAATGGGTTTTATTTCATATGACAGTAATAAATATATAGAAAGTATTGAATCAAAGGCTATTGACGATATTGGGATATATGATATTTATTTCCCTTTTTATGACACAGTTTTAATATACGATCATAATAATGAAGAATTATACTTATTTAGTCAGAATGAAAAAAAGCATAATAAAATAAAGAATATAGTCTTTAATTCGAAAAAGTATATTCCGCAAGAAAAGAATAAATTAGCTGATATAGATATTGAATTTAATATGAGTAAAGAATATTATTTAAAATCTATAAAAAGAATAAAAGAGTATATTTATCAAGGTGATGTATATCAAATCAATTTTACTCAAAGAATAGAAACAGAATTAATAAAATCTCCAGAAGAATTATTTTTAGATTTAAGGAAAATCAATCCCGCACCTTTTGCTGCATATATAAATACTGGAGATTTTCAAATTGTATCTAGTTCTCCTGAAAGATTTATCAAATTAAAAAATAGATATGTTGAGACAAGGCCAATAAAAGGAACAAGGCCAAGGACAGGAGATAAAGAAGTTGATGAAAAAAATAAAAAAGAGTTGATAAATAGTACAAAAGATAAAGCGGAATTATTGATGATAGTTGATTTAGAAAGAAATGATTTATCGAAAGTTTGTATTCCAGGAAGTGTAAAGGTACCTGAATTATTTACTTTAGAAGAATATGCAACAGTATATCATCTAGTTTCTACTGTTGTAGGAGAATTAAAAGAAGATAAAGATGCTATTGATTTAATTATGGCAACATTTCCAGGTGGATCTATTACAGGCGCTCCCAAAATTAGAGCAATGGAGATAATTGAAGAATTAGAACCAAATAAAAGAGGATTATATACAGGAACTATAGGGTATATTGGATTTGATAATTCAATGGATTTAAATATAGTTATTAGAACTATTTTTTGTAAAGATAAAAAAGCATATGCAAACTTTGGTGGAGGTATTGTATGGGATTCTGATTCGGAAATGGAATATGAAGAATCATTATCAAAAGGAAAAGCATTAATTAAGGGGTTAAAAATGATATGATATATTTTAATGGAAAATATTATAATGATGAAATACCATATAGTTTAAATGAAGGGTTAATGTATGGAATGGGTGTTTTTGAAACATTAAAAGTTAATAATGGTAAATTAGAATTTTTTAATTATCATTATGAAAGGCTAATTAATGGGTGTAAGGTTTTAGATATTAATTTTAATATTGTTATAGAAAAATTATATAATATATCAATGGAAGTTATTAGAAAAAATAATATTATTAATGGAAGTTTGAAAATAAATGTTTTGAAAAATAGGGAAACATTTGATATAATAGTAACTTCAAATAATAGAGTATATTTAGAGAAAGTTAAAGATAAAGGTTATAATGTAGTATTTGCAAAAAATAGAAAATTTAGCAAAAATCCTTTAAATTATATAAAATCAAATAATTATGCAATAAATATTTTAGAGTTAAATAGAGCTATGAATATAAGCAAAAATGAAGCTATATTTTTAAATGAAAAGGATGAAATAACAGAAGGTAGTATATCTAACATTTATTTTGTTAAAAATAATGAAATATATACACCTAAATTGGAATGTGGATTATTAAATGGAGTTATTAGAAGAATACTAATTGAGGAATTTAATGTAAAAGAGGCTATAATAAGAGATGAGGATATAAAATATTATGACTATGCATTTTTAAGTAATTCTTTAATGAGAATAATGCCTATAAAAATGTTTGAAGATATTAAATATGATTTTAATTTAAAATTTTTAAAAAATTTAGAAAAAGAAATAGAAAATATAAATTTTATTTAATAAATGAGGTGATATTATGAAAAAAAAGGTAATTTTAGACTGTGATCCGGGACATGATGATGCAGTAGCGATATTATTAGCAGGAATAGCTGAAGAAATTGAATTATTGGGAATAATAGCAGTAGCTGGTAATTCATATTTGAAAAACACAGCAAGAAATGCTTTGGTTTTAACAGAAATGGCTAAATTAGATATTCCAGTTTTTGCGGGATCTGATAAACCGTTATTAAGAGATCAAATTGTTGCTCCTAATATTCATGGAGAAAGCGGATTAGAAGGAGCAAATTTGCCTGAGCCAACAAAAAAATTAGAAAATAAAAATTATCTTGAATTTATTGCAGAAAATGTATATAGTAATCCAAATGAAATTACATTAGTTGCAGTCGGTCCTTTAACAAATATAGCAAAGTTTGCATTAAATTATCCTGATTTAGTTCCATTAGTTAAAGAATTGGTTATTATGGGTGGTGGAATAAAATTTGGAAATACAACACCAAGAGCTGAATTTAATATATATGCTGATCCAGAAGCAGCACAAATAGTTTTTAATGCAGGTTTTAATTTAACAGTATTTCCACTTGATGTAACTCATCAAGCTAAAATATATATGGATGAAATTAAGGAAATGCAAAAATTTGAATCAGAAATAGTATCAAAAATGGGAATGTTATTAGAATTCTTCCATCAAACCTATTTTGATATATTTAAAATTGAAGGGGCTCCGTTACACGATCCATGTACTATAGCATATTTAATAAAACCAGAAATATTTGAATTTGAAGAATATTATGCACAGGTAGAAACAAAAGGTGAATTAACCTATGGTGAAACTGTGGTAGATTATTGGCATTTTAAAGAACCAAATTCTAGATGGGCATTAAAAGTAGATAGAGAAGAATTTATAAAAATATTATTTGATAATTTGAAAAAATATAATTAATATTGATTTTTTTGAAACAAAATGGTAAAATAAGAGTGTGATAGGTTATTTATTATAAATTATTTTTTTCACAAATCAAAAGGGGGGATATTATGAGCGTATTAAGAGAATTATTAGAAAGAAAAAAGTTTTTGGAAAGTGAGAAAGAGTCAATAAAA
Organism: Marinitoga aeolica; assembly: GCF_029910535.1. Classification (NCBI taxonomy): domain Bacteria; kingdom Thermotogati; phylum Thermotogota; class Thermotogae; order Petrotogales; family Petrotogaceae; genus Marinitoga; species Marinitoga aeolica. The sequence continues at coordinate 977,960 of NZ_CP069362.1, read as the reverse complement.
AAGTATATGGGTCCGCATGAACATGATAAGAATCTTGATGAGGAATGGGAAAGAATAAATAAAGAACTTGAAGAAATTGAAAAAAAATTAGAAGAATTAAAAGCTAAAGAAAATTAAAGAAAATAATGTGGAGCTGTTGCTCCACATTTTTTATTATATAAGTATTTTAGATACTGTTTTTTAACATAAATAAAAATAAGATAGTATAATATATATAGTAGAATTATGAAAAAGCTTAAATAGGTGGTGTGAAATGTTTGCTGAAAATATTGCAATAGGAAGATATGTTGAAAAAAAATCATTAATGCATTCATTAGATCCAAGAGCAAAATTAATAGGATTATTTTTTCTTGCTGGTTTTGCTTTTACTATAAATAGTTTTTATGATGTTGTGTTGATGTCATTATACACACTTATATTAATGGTTTTATCTCGAGTTGGACTTAGAATGTATGGAAAATCAATAAAATCAATGTGGATGTTGATTTTATTTGCTTTTGTTGTACAATTGTTTAATTATGAAGGCAATGTTATTTATCAGCTTTGGTTTATAAAAATTACAGATACTGGATTATCTAACGCAGCAATAATAACTTTTAGATTATTTTTTGCTATTATGTTATCTTCAGTGTTAACTTTAACAACATCTCCAACATCTCTTGCAAATGCAATGGAAGATGTTTTAATATGGCTTAGAGTAAAAAGATCATTTGCGCATGAATTGTCTATGGTTATGACAATTGCAATTAGGTTCATTCCAGTAATGGCAAGTGAAGCAGAAAGGATATTTAAAGCACAAATGAGTAGAGGAGCTAATTTTGATTCAAGAAAAATATCTGGTAGATTAAAAGGATTAGTTGCTATAATTATACCTTTGTTGGTTTCTGCTCTTAGAAGGGCGGATGAATTAAGTATAGCGATGGAAGCAAGATGCTATAGTGGTTGGGAAGGAAGAACAAGATATAAACAATTTCAATGGAAACTAAAAGATACAATATTTTTTATATCTTTCATTTCTTTGGGAATTTTTATGATTATAATATAATTATATATTAATAAAATGAGGCGTTAAGCCTCATTTTATATTTTTATCAAACCATTCTATTATTAAGTTATATCGTTTAATCCTATGATCGGGTTTTCCACTTCGAGATAATTCATGATTTTCATCAGGGAATAATGCTAACTTTGTTTTTACACCACGTACTTTTAATGCTGTATAGAATTGAAGAGCTTCAGGTACCCAACACCTATAATCTTTTAATGAATGAATTAACAATAAAGGTGTTTTTGCTTTATCAACATGAAATAACGGTGATGATTCAATATATTTTTCTTTATTTTCCCAAGGATGGCCACCAATTTGGTCTGTAACAAAATAATACCCAATATCTGTAGTTCCATACATACTAAACCAATTAGAAATTGATCTTTGAGTTACAGCAGCTTTGAACTTATCAGTTTGAGTAACAATCCAATTAGTCATATATCCACCATATGATCCACCTGTAACACCCAACTTATTTTTATCCAAATTAAATTTTTCTACTACAGCATCGACAGCTTTCATTAAATCTCTATAATCTATTGTTCCATATTTTCCTCTAATATCTGCGAAATCATTTCCATATCCTTCACTGCCATGTGGATTGGTAAATATTACTCCAAATCCATTAGAAGCTAATAAGTGGAATTCAAACATAAACGAATCACCATATGCAGTTTTAGGTCCTCCATGAATTTCAAGTATAGTACCTTTATTTTCTTTTGTATATGGAGGTAAATACCAAACATCTAATTCTGTATTATCTTCACTTTTTACACTTAAATAATACGGTGGTTTTATAGTATAATTTTTAATTATTTTATCATTGAATTTTGTCAGTTTTTTGTTTTTATTGTATGAATATACCTCTGGTAACTTTAAAAAGTTTTGATTTATATATATTAAATTATCATCAATAATATCAAAATCTTCACAAGATCCATCCTTTAGTACTTTTTCTAATTTGCCATCCAAAGTAATTTTATACAATGGAGCTCGTTCCTTTTCAGTAACAACGAAATAGATGGTATCATCTATTAATTTTATTTTTCTTGTCGAACCAAATCTAACATCACAATTTAAAGAATTTCCAAAAGAAAGATCTAAATTATTAAATAAATCTATAATTTTATTTTTGTTTATATAATAATATAAATGCATATTGGTGTTTAAACCATATTTACCATCATGTCCTAAAAATACAAAATGTTTATCATTAACCCATTCAAGCCAAAAAACTTTTTTGAATGTAAGAGGAAGTTTTTTCCATTGTTTTTTGTTTAAATCATATACATATATTTCTGTTTCGGCAGGATAATTTACTCTATCTTTCCTTGTAATAACAGTTAATTTATTTTTATACAATGAAATAAACATTGGTTCAAAATCATCTTTTGGAGGCTTAATTTCTTTTTCCTTTCCATTAATAGTGGTATATACAAGAGAATATTTAAATCTTTCAATAAAAGAACCACCATTTTGCCAAACTGGAAGACTTTCGATTTCCCTAACATCTGAATCATTTTCTTCTTCTACCTTTTTTATTGCATAAATACCTTTTGAATCATCAGACCATTTAATATTAGAATAACTTCCATTTTTTATTTTTGTTAATAGATATGGTTCTCCACCATCATATGGTATTAAATATAATTCCTGACCTTTAAAGTCTTTATCTTTTTTATCTGTGAATAATAGAAATTTTCCATCAGGAGACCATAATGGATTTTTTCCTTTAGCAAATTTTTTAATCTTTCCTGAAAATGATGATAAATAAATATGGCTTTCATATTCATTTTTAACCATATTAGTTTTTACAAAAACAAATTTTTTTTCTTTCGGGTGAATATTTAAGCTGCTTAGAAATGCTATCTTTTTTATATCTTCACTTTTAAATAGTTTGTCCCCCATAATATATCCCCTTTCTTAATTAAAGTCTATTAAATTATATAATATAATAGAAAAGAAAGCAAGATTTACTTGCTTCAGTTTGTAGACAAAGTCAAAAATTAAATGCAAAGTATTTTCAAAAATAATATTCACTCATACGGAAAATTCTAAATCCTCAAAATTGGAATCAAAATAAAACTCATTCAAACGCTTGACTGCTAATCTGAAAAAATTACTTATTCTCGGTTTCCGTTCAGACTCGCATCCATGCTCGGCTTCACTCAAAATCACATCCATGTGATTTTGGAAACCTCCATTCATAATTTTTTCAGGCAATCTTCGAGTTTTCATTCGTTTTATATTTGAATTCCAATAATATACATGGCTTCATTCATATTTTTTTCGGGAATTTTCAAGTATTCGCTCATATTATTTTTTTAGAAAATACTTTGACAACAGTCTGAAGCAAGGCTTACTTGCTTTCTCTTAATAATGATAATAATCCAATTAAAATAAGTATGGAAAAAGGTAGTAAATAGCTTATTATAACATTGTAATCAGCTATAATACCCATGGTTGTGGTAATAATCATCGATCCAATGCCTGTGCCAGCAAAAACAAGGCCTGATATTAATCCTACTTCTCTATGAGATAAATGAGCATTTAAATATTTTTGTGTTGATGGGAAAATAGGACCTAAGAAAAATCCATATAATGCAAAAATAAAGGGTATTTTTGATAAGAATAATATTAATATTATCGTAGAAGCTAAAATTGGTAAATAAAATGATGTTTTCTCTTTTAAAAAAGCATATAATTTATCTGAAATTACTCTTCCAAATGTAAAAAGTGTCCAAAATAGGCTAATAAATATAGCAGCTGATTCTTTTGTGAAGTTAAAAGAGCTTTTAAACAAGTTAGCAGCCCATGTTATACTTCCAATTTCTGAACCAGCATATAACATAAGCATTATTAAAGATATAATAACAATTCTTTTTTTAATCAATGAAAAACCCTCAGCTAAAGAAAACGATTGATATTTTATGTTTTGTGGTACTTTTGCTATTATTATATATAATAATAGTGATGATATTAAAGCTAAATATACACCAAACAAACTTCTATATCCTAAATTGTATTTTAAAAAGAGTGAAACAAATAATGGTCCTATAATTCCGCCTAAACCAAAGAAAGCATGAAATAAACCATAATTTTGTAATTTTACATCTAAATGATCATACATTGAAGTGGTAACAGAAAATATTTGACCCAAGCCACCACCAACAAAGAACATAGCTAAAATTAATCCTATATAATTATTAGAAAAGATAAAAATAATTATACTTAATATCAAAAAAGATAGTGCAGATATCAAACTATTTCTCAAACCTATACTAGAAATAATAAACCCTGCAATAGTTGCAAATATTATATTTCCTATAGTATTGGTAAATGGCAATGCTGATGATTGAGATATAGTAATATTAAAATTTTCTTGAAATGTTGTCATTAAAGGTGAAATAGAGTTTATATATAATGAAGAGATAAAAACAATTACAAATATAATCAATCTTTTTCTATAATCTGTCATATAATCCCCCGTCATTGTGCATTTTCAAAATTATTTAATATATAATCTTCTGTTGTTTGAATAATAATAATATCTCTTGAATTTGGTTTTTCGTATTGTGAAGCACCATATAAGAAAATTTTATTATTTTGTACATTAATATCAGTGAATACAGTATCTTGATTATTTATTTGAAATGTTTTTGCCCAAAGAAGGTTGCCATTAAAATCAAACTTTGTTATTAGGCCTTTTCTAATTAAACTATCTTTTTCTCTATACCATCCAACAGCATAAAAATAATTTTTGAATATAGCTGCTTTAATTAAATTTACATCATTGGTAAAAGGAATTATTTTTTCAAAAATCTTAAAGCCACTATTATCAATTTTTGCCAGAAATGGTTGTAATGTATCTCTAAAAGATGTTCCTAAGATTATATATTCATTTTTTGATATTTGTATTAAGTCAGAAGCAAAATCATCTTTTGATGTTCCAGCAGTTAAATCCCATAGTTTTTGTCCCATTTCGTTTGTTTTTACAATATAATAATCATATCCACCTTCGCCAAATGATTTAGTACTTCCAAGCAGCAAAAATGAATATTTATCGATTCTTTTTAAAGTAGCCCCTATTTCAAGCTCATATCCTCCAAATTCTCTTGACCAAATTCTATACCCTTTTGGACTATATTTTGAGAATAATATGTTACTTCCCATATTATCTGTTCCGATTGTTCCAATTGTATAAATATATTCTTCAGAATTATCGAAATATATATCATTAATAGTATCTCTTTTAGAACTTCCTGTAGTTATATCCCAGTTAATTTTTCCGTTTTTAGAAAGAGAATATAATAACATATCCCCTCTTAAATCTTTTTCTGAGGAAAATCCGCCAATTATAACTGTTCCATCATCAGTTAAGTCGATGGATGTTCCATATTTATCTTGATTATTTCCAAAATCCCATGCTTTTAGGTTTAGAAATTTGGTAGAGATATTTCCATATAAAAGTTTTAGAACATCTTTTTCTGGAGTTACGGTATAACCTGTAAAGTAAATTAAATTGTCTCTAATTGTAGAATCTAAAACCAGTTGATTTCCACTTAGTTTTATCCTTTTTAAAACAAAATTTAGACTATTAGTAGAAAATGTTGACCACTCACTTTGGGTTACTTTTCCTTTGTCTTTCGCTATGACTTTCCATATATATTTAGTATTTGGTTCAAGTAATAAGAGTATTCTATTATTAGAAATATTGCTTATTTTTTTATTTTTTATTAATCCGCTACTTATTTCTTTTAAGTCAATTTCATACGTAACCGTGGTACTTTCATATCCAGGTAATATCCACTCCAGTGAAATATTAAAAGCTTGAATTTTTTCATCATATTTTGGGTTTATAATAAGAGGAGTTGGTAATGATGTCAGGGTGTTTTCTTTAATTTTTTCTGGTTCTGAATTTATAGATGAATTTAAAGATAAATTTAACTCTTTATATGAATTTTTTTGAATAATATCTTTATCGTATATTTCTACGATTTTATAGTATTTATTATCAAATAATGAAAATATTATAGTATTATAATTGGTAATAGCTATGTTTGAAATAATACTATCATTTTGAAATTCATGTTTCCATATTAGATTTCCTTCATTATCAATAGCATAAATTTTCTCTCCTACTAAAATTATTTTGTTTTTAAAGAAGAGAATATTTTTATAGTTAAATTTTATATCTAATCTTTTTTTATTTTTAGTTGAAATATCATAAATTATAAATTCCTTATTTTTTTCTATGTATATTTTATTTTCTTTTAGAAAAGCATTTTTTACATTATCTTCAATCTTAATCATTTGATTATTATATGAAAATAAATATAGAACGCTGTCTATTTTCAATAGCATAAAATTGCTATTTAAATCAATAATATCAGCTTTAAGTTTATATTCTTTTAGTTTTTTCCCAGAATAATCGATAATAATAATTTTATCTTTTAAATTAACTATAAAGGCATTTTTAAAGGTATAAACATTTTTTATTTCTTCATTAAAATTTAAATTGAGCGTTTTATTAAATTGTTTATTGTCAAATTTATACAAATCTATGATATTTTTTGAATACAGTAAAACTGTACTACTATTAGATAATAATTTTAAATTAGTATAATTCTCTTCAAGAGTAATTTTTTTAATGATTTTACCAGTATTAATATCATATAGAGATATTATATTTTTTTGGAGTAGATATATAAAGTTTTTGTCTATATAGAAATCTGAAAAATTAGCAGTTATGGTGTAAATTAAATCCTTTTTTTTATCATATGCCTCAATAGTATTAGAATATATATTAAAAATAATATCTTTATAATACAATAATTTTTCACTGTTTTTAACATAGGATACCCATATTAATTCTCCATCAGAAAAATTACGCGTTTTAAAAGACCATAGTGGACTTTCATATTTTTTATCTCCATCTTTTGCAACAATTTTCCAATAATAAGTAGTTGAAGGTTTTAATATTTTTATTGGAAATATATTAGTTGGCACATTAGCACTGTATAATAGGGGAGTTTTTGACTCCCCTAGATATAGGTCATATATTAATTTTTTATTTTGTTGATTATCTACCTGCCATTTTAAAATAAGTGTTGTTGGAGAGATATTTTGTTGATTGTTTTGTGGATATATACTTAAAAATTCTATATTTGAAAATCCAAATATTGAAAATAGAAAAAATAATATTACCCAGAAATTTTTAATGTGTATCACCACGCTTTTACTATTTTAAATGATTTATTTGGTGAATTTGGATTCGATATTACAATTTTAAATCCTCTACTAACAATATTTCCAGCTCTATCCTCGCTTTGTATTTCAATAATAGAATCTGAAGACAATTCAATTTTATCATTTTTTATATAAGCTTTTTTTACATATGAATGATTCTTAAATTCATCTATGGTTAATTTAGTGGAATTTAAAGAATCGATATATAATCCACTTTCTGAAGTTTTATCAACATTATTAACAAACAATTTAATATCTTTAATTTCTACATCATCAGTTACTTCTGCAATTACAGTTAAGGTAGTTGAAGCAGTTGAATATTTATTAGGTTCAACTATGGTTATTTTCGGAGCATCGCCTCCAATTTTAATCGTTTTTTCGTAAGTAACTGTATTTGAAGCTCTATCAGTAGCAGAGATATATAAAGTCAATGAATCTCCAATTGGGTAATCATAAGCATTAAATACATCCGTTGTTATAGTGGCTTCTTTATCATGTAGTCCATCTTTTATTGATTGTGGAGCTGTTGTATAATAAATCATATTATCATTATTTGATAAGCTTAAACTGTAATCGTTTAAATCCTCATAACCAGCAACATCAATATCTTTTAAATAAGCTTGGATGGAAAATGTACCTTCGACGGTGTCATACACACTCTCTGAAGGTAAAAGTTTTATTGTAGGTTTCCTTCCAATTTTTAATTCTTTTTTCAAAGAAGTTTTATTACCTATATTGTCTTCTGCTGTAATTAAAATATTCAACGTTTCTCCATCAGGTATATTATCTATTTCGTAAGGGTTTAATGAACTAACTTCTATTTCATTTTCGCTAATTCTGTCAAATTTTAATGCGCTGATTACCTGATTGTCGATGGAAATTTCCCAATTTTTTAAATAAACATCATCGGAAATTTTGAATTTTAAATTAAAACTACTGTCAATAAGGTTGGATGTTGGTTCAATTAATTGAATCACGGGTTTTTTATCTTCTTTAAGTGTACAACCTATAAAAGAAAAGAGAATAATAAGACCTATTAGCAAGTATACAAGTTTTTTCATATGAAATCCTCCCCAGAATATATTATTTCAATATTTTTATCAATTCATCTAACTGTTTTGCCCACAATAATATTTTTTTAATTCTTTCATCTTCAAATGATGAGCCTAAAATTTCATTTAGAGTAGGTTGTATATGCATGTATGAAAGAATTACTTTTATAATGTCTTCCAGATTTGTTAAAGTATATTCTAATAATTCATCAAAATCAATTAAATGAAGTTCATAATCTGAAATGAATCTGGCTAATTCAAAGTTAAGATCTTTCATTTCTTCAACAATATCATTAACAAATACATCAAGAGAACTAAAATTCCCAAATACTCTATCTTGATAATATCTTAACAGGAATCTTGAAATTAACATTCCTTTTCCATCTTTCCACACGTATTTTGCCAGTAATGTCGAAACTCTTTCAGATAATCCATAATCTATACCACTTAATAAATATGCGTTTAATAGTAATTCAATGCCATTAATATCTTCATTTATGTCATCTTTTACCAGGCTGAGTATCTCTATATTATTTTTCTTTAAATTTCGATATAATCCTAATTTATCAATATCACCATATTCATCAAATGAATCAATTAACGCTTCAGTAAAGTTTTTATTGGTACAGTTTTCAAGATAATCAATGTAATTATCAATATGTTCTATGATTAGGTACATATTTCCATATATTCCATAATTATGTAGTTCAAGGGATATTTTTTTTGCCATATCTATGTCATCATTTGATAATAATGAAAACATATAAAATGTTTTTGCCGAAATTTCAAATTTTGTATTTTTCAACAAATTGTAGTATTTTTTTGTTTCTTCGATATCTCCAATAATAGCAGCAAGTTTTACCAACAACAACAATATTAATTCTTTATTCTCATCTGATGATATTTCAAGAGCTTTTTTTGCAGTTTTAAAAGCATTTATATATTCGCCAATATTTCTGTATGAAATAGCTAATTCGTGAAGAATAAAATCCTCCTCATGAATTTTAGCAGCTTTTTCCAGACGTTTTGTAGCTTCACTGTGTCTTCCTAATTTTGCATATGTGTATGCTATATTATAAAGTAATTCATAATTTTCAGGGTCTTTTGCAAGCCCTTTTTCTTGAATTTGCAACGCATCTTCAAATCTTTGAAGTTGATTAAATAAGATACCCAATCTTACATAAGCTGCAGAAAAATTTGGATCTTTTTTTAATATTTCATTTAATTCCTCAATAGCTTCTGAAAATAAACCATTTTCAATATATATATCAGCTATTTTTAAGTGTGGAATCACAAATTCAGGATTTAATTCAAGAGCATTTTTGTAAGCTTCTAATGCTTCTTCATATATTTTCCTTTCAAACATTAAATTTCCTAATTCAAAGTGTCCAAGATAAAAATTTGGATTTTTTAATATAGATTCTTTTAATTCAAGTTCTGCTAATTCTTCCTGATTGCTTTTTTTAAGTAAAAGAGCTCTATAAAAATTAAATCTATAATCTTCTCCACCAATCTTTTTGGCATTATTTAAGTAGAAGTTTGCGTTTTCGAAATCATTTTTATTTAAAGCTTTTTTAAATGCTTCGTAATAAAAATAAACAAGATAACTCTTATAATAATCATCTTTTGAAATTTCATATTGTGCTTCCAATCCTCTTAAAATAACTTCAAGAGGTAATTTGTTTTTATCTGTAACTTTTTTTATATCTTCAACTAAAACAGGCATTTTTATAGGTAAATTATATAATTTTGCATATTCAGGTTTTAAATCAAGATATACAATAGCATATTTTAATCCCATTATTATTCCTCCTCTTTTTCATTGAGTTTCATTACATATGCGATTATTTTAGCGACAATAAAATACATTTCTTCAGGTATTTCTGAAGGTATATCAAGTGAGTATAATTCATTAACCGTTTTTGTATTTTTCAATATTGGAATATTATTTTCTTTAGCAATTTCAATAATTTTTTCGGCAATTATTCCAGTACCTTTAGCAATTACGGTTGGAACTTCATCTTTAAAATCTTTATATTTTATTGCTACAACCTTTTTATCCATATAATCCCTTCTTATTTAACTCAAAAATTTTTTCTAAAGGGTTTATTTGTAAACCGTCAATCTTTATTCCGTCTTTTTGTATATTATTGATTAACCAGTTGATATTAGTTTTAAAGATTTCAATATTGTTTTCAATAAAAAAGTTTAAAGAAACATTATTTTCTTTTTTGTAAATAATACTATTAATTAAACCAAAATTTTTTGATAAAAATGAAAAAGCAATTCTTTTAATTTTCTTTTGTTTGTTTTCTTTATATTCTATTTCATCTTCAATATTTAAGAAAAGAGGCATTCCAAATATTTGAAGAAAAATAAAATTTGGTTCTTGTATAATTTCAAATTGAGAAAAAGTTTTATAGGCATTTATTGCTTTATGTAAAAATTGATTTTTTTGTAATTCTTTAGTATCTGTGATTTTTTTGTTTTCAATATTATTTTTAATATTTTCTTTTTTTTCAGTAAATCCTTTTTTTTCATTTGAAAGACTTAATTCATTATTGAATTTTTTGAATATTTTTTTTGAAATATTTTTATCAGTATCATGAAACAAATCCTTTTCTTTAATGGTATTATTTTTTATCTTTTTATCATTTTCAATATTATTAAAGTCAATTTCTTTTGATTGTTTTATATTATTATTTAAATCTTTATCATCATTGATATTTTTAATTATTTTGTTTATAATCTTTGCGCTACTTTTAGGGTCAGGTATCTTTAAGGATTTATTTTCTATAATGCTTTTTGATATTTCTTTTATAAAGGTTTTAATGAAATTGTTTATGCTTTTTTCTGGAAAAATGTTAGTATTATTGCTGGTAATAGTTGTTTTTTTTATCACATTTTTAGTAATTTCGGTATTTATATATTTTAAATTTTTAATAAACTTCCCAAGCCATGTAATAAAGTTTTTTATTTGTGGATTTCTAATATTTCCATTTAATTTCAATTCAACGCTCTCATTTAATAATTGAAATTTAACGATATTTTTCTTTTCGGTGCTTTCGGTAATTTCTAATAATTCTTTTGCCTGAGTTATATTGGCGTTTTCGCTTTTTTCATCAACAATATTAATATAATCGCCGGTTTTTAAATTTTTTGGCAATGAGCTTTTTGGATTTTCTATGATTATTCTTTTATGTTTATCTATTTTTAATTGAATAATATCATCATCTATTGCCTCGATTAGGGCAATTAAAGTTTTTATATTTTTGGTTTTTATTAAATCTTTTAAAATGCCAATATTGAAAAAATTAATACCGTTTAAAATAATATTACCTCACTTTAAAACATCATAATCTTCAGGATAATCATATACTACTTTACCATATTTTCCATCAGATAATTCTTTTAAAAATGTATTCATAGCTCTTTCTATATCATAATTATTCCCTGAAGTAATAAAATTTCTTCTTTTTGCGAATAATTCGAGAAACTCTGGATATTCTTCTGGAATATTGTCGGATTTTAAAGCATTTTTTATTATTTCTGGGTATTTTTCTTTAAAAAAGTTAAATCCGTATTCTATTGCGAATTCTTTTTCATCTTTTTCCGGTTTTAAAGATCCAATTAAAATTAATTTATACAGCATCTTTTTATTATATATTTCACTATACAGAATACCAGGGGTGTCCAGTAGCATAAATTGATTGTTTATACTTATCCATTGAAGACCTCTGGTAACTCCAGGTGTATTTCCAACTCTTAAAGCCTTTTTCCCTTTTATGCTATTAATTAAAGTTGATTTTCCAACGTTTGGGATACCAGCAACCATTACTCTTAATTCACTAAATTTTTTGGGGAATGATTTATAAACGATCTTTGTTAAAAAACTTCTAATACTTACTTTTTTTAGAGAGGTTTTTAAAACTTTATATCCTTTTTCTTTGTAATATTTCTCCCAAAACTGTAAATTTTTTTCATCAGCTATATCTATTTTGTTAAAAAGGATAATTCTTTCTTTGTTTTTAAATAAGTCTTCATATTCATATGCTCTACTTGCATATGGTGCTCTGGCATCTACCAATTCTAAAATTCCCTGAACAGTTTTTAAGTAAGTCTTAATTTTTCCTTTTGCTTTTTTTATATGGCCAGGATACCACATTACTTTCACCTCATTAATTTTTATTTGATATTAAATTAGAAATAACAAAAAATCCGGGAAGCTCCCGGATTAATACTGGTGCCCCCAGGAGGAATCGAACCTCCATTTGCGGATTAGGAATCCGCCGTTCTATCCGTTGAACTATGAGGGCGAGATTGAGTTTTCTTAGGACCATAAATATTTTAACAAAAAAAATGGGTAAAATCAATAAAGAAAATATAAATAGAAAATTAAAGAATAGATATTCTATCAGTTTGTAGACAAAGTCAAAAATTAAATGCAAAGTATTTTCAAAAATAATATTCACGCACATATTTTTAATACATAGTATTAAAAATAAATACAAGGTTTTACAAAGAATATTTAAAAATTTTTCGAACCAAAAAATTTATGTTAAAAGCTTTTAATTTTCGCGAAGCGAAAGTTTGGGAATTTTCAAGTATTCGCTCATATTATTTTTTTAGAAAATACTTTGACAACAGTCTGAAGAATAGATATTCTATTTATTATAAGATTTAGAAATAATAAAGAGATTTATAAATTGATCTATGGTGATGTTTTCTGGACGAGTTTTGGAATCGATATTGCATTTTTTTAATATTTCTTCAGTTTTATCTCCAAAAAGTTGTTTTAAGTTATTTTTTATTGTTTTTCTTCTTTGCGAAAAAGCTATATGTATAAATTTGAAGAATTTATTTTTATCAATATCAGGAATATTTTCCTTTGGAGTTAATTTGATAACTACAGAGTCTATTTTTGGATTAGGAATAAAAGCGTGTGGTGGAACCGTTATTAATTTTTCAACATTGCAGAAAAATTGCACAAATATACTTAAGGGACTATAATTCTTTCCGGATCTTGCAAGCATTCTGTCGCCATATTCTTTTTGAACCATTAATGTAGCTAATTGAAAATCCGGAGTTTCTAAAAAAATTTTTTCTAAAATTGGTGATGTAATGTAATATGGAATATTTGCGACATATTTAGGTTTTTCAAAATTGGATAAATCCGCTTTCAAAAAATCGATAAATTGAATGTTTACGTTATTATAATTTTGAAATCTTTCTACTAATAATGGATTGAGTCTCTGATCTATTTCAAATGCAAAAATTTTTGCACCTGTTTTTGCCAATGCTTCTGTTAGTGTTCCTGCACCAGGACCTATTTCAATTACAGTATCTTCATTGGTAATTCCAGATTTTTGAACAATTTTTTTTGCGTATACCTCTGTTGCAAGAAAATTTTGACCAAGGCTTTTTTTAAGGTATATATTATATTTTTTTAACCAATCACCTGTTTTCATTTGAATCTCCCTTCAGTTGACAAAATGAAAAAAATGTTGTATAATATCAAAAAAATGAAATAACAGCCATTAAAAGCAAATAACTACCAATATCAAGCAAAGACAACTTTTTTGAAATTCCCCCTGTTTAACCTTTAGCAGCCTAAGAGGCTGCTTTTTTATTATATATTCTTTAAATATTGAATTATATACATTCCCCATATATTTTTAAATATTATTAAAAGAGGTATTGTTATTAAAACTCCTACTACCCCAAATGTTTGACCAAAAATAAACATTGAAATTAAAATAAGGAACCAATTAAGATTAACCTTACCACCAGAAATTCTTGGAGCAAGAATCCATGTTTCAATTTGATTGGCGGTAATTAAAATAGTTAAAGCTTTTATTATTCCGATTAATTCAAAATTTGTAAATCCAAGAAGAATAAGTGGGAATGCAGTTATGAATACACCTAGATAAGGTATAAAGTCTGTAATACCAGCAAGTATTCCTAAAAAAATTGCATATGGAAATCCAAGAATTAGTGCCATGAACCATGTTATTATACCAACAAATAGAGCAGTTATTATTTGACCAGAAACAAATTTCCTTAAATCGCTATAGGTTTTTAATAAAAATTTTTTTGTGCTTTTTATTTCTGAATTTGGGAAAAATTTATCAATAGATAACCATAACCGTTTACTGGCAATAGCCATATAACCTGATGCTACTATTAATAATAATGCGACAGTAATATAATTGGAAATATTTGAAGCCAAGTATCCAGCTAATTGTATGATTAAATCGTTTAAATATTTACCTGCAGTGTCGAGTAAAGTGTTTATAATTTCTCCAGTTTTTCCAGGGATTGAATTAAAATTTATACCTTTAAGCACTTCAAAAGCTTTTGTGCTTTCTTCAATAGTTATAGGAATTAAACTATAAAAAGCATAAACAATTGCACCATAAAAAATCACGGCAGCTAATGGTGCTGTTATTTTTCTTGATATTTTTATTTTTTCAAGATATGAAGCAATTACATCTATTAATATAGTAAAAAACAAAGCAATAACTAAACTTCCTACTATTGTAGGGAATATTTTTAATAAAATCAAGAATCCAATTAGATATGAAATGATAAACCACAAAGATTTGGACATTTAATCACCTATTATCCTAATTTTTTTGAATTTTATATTTGAATTTAATACATTATTTTTTGTTAATAAAATATCATATTCGCTGTTTAAGTCATCAATAAGTGTTGTTGATTTTTTATTGCGTTTAAAATACCACCAAAAGATATAAGGGTCTTTTGTGAAAATATCAGCTTTGTTATAAATATTACTATTTTTTATAATAATCTCATTTATTAAAATTGAATCATATTCAATATTTTCCATTTTATAAATCTGACGCTTTTCTAATTTTATTCCTTGATTTGGATTATCCAGGTATCGTTGTAAAATAAACAAAGCACTATTTTGATCCTTTGTTTTTTTTGCCTTTTTGGCATTTAAAAAGTTTTTTGTCATAGTATAACTTTGTTGAGTGGTTAGGCGTTCATCTATTAAGAAAATATCAGTTTTAAACTTTTCTTTTAATTTTATGCAAAAGTCGATGGTTTCAAATGTTTGCTTAGAATATCTGCCAGACATTGATATTGGTAAACCGACTATAAAAATATCATCTTTTTTGTATATGTTATTTTCTAATACAGTTAATATTTTATCTGTATTAACAGTTCCTTTTATAGTAGCAATTTTTAAGACTGAATCACTAATTGCAATACCTGTTTTGCTTAATCCATAGTCAAGACCTATGTAATTCAAAACTTCAACATCTCCTCAATAATGTCTGGATTTGCTTTTTCTATTTTGTATTTAATTGACATTTCATTTAGTATTTTTTTTGTTTTTTCTTCATCATCTTCAGATATTGCTATTATTGGAAATCCACCAAGAGGGAAAAATTTTGAAAAAATCTTATTTTTTCTTAATTTATCCAAAGCTTTTACTAAATATTTTTGTTCCAACTTTATGTACAGGTTTAAATCTTTCGTTGTTTTTTTCATATCATTTAACCTCCGCAATTTGATTGTTTAATAATGAAATTAAACTCCTTGATTTAAAATTCAGAAAGAATCTTATAGAATTTTTAAGTATCCATTTATCTAAAATGCTTTCTTTTGATTTGACATTTTTATGTATTAAATCTAATCTAAAGTCTTCCATAGTTTTTAACCCATTAGATGTATTTATGACTATACCTGCATGTATTAATTCATCTACAATATTTTTTACTAAATCAACATCATCATTAAAATAATTTTTTGCAAGAATATTGATGTTTATATTGTCATTTTCTTTTATAATTTTATATACTTTTTTCATAATTTCAGTTGATGGATATATTCTTGAAAAATCATACATAAACTTTGTTGGGAAATCAGTGTTATAAGCCATGACAAATATAATATTATCTTTTTTATTGTGAGGCCATGATGAAACAAGATCCAATAATTCAATGCGTGTTTTTGGAACGTCATATAACATTATAATAGAATTTCTATCTTTTTGTTCAAGAGATAATCCATCGTTTGCAAATTCTGAAATGAGGATTCTTGATGGTCCTTTTTTATTTAATTCTCTGATATTTATTTTTTCAAAAAATGTATGTTTATGGGAATAATAAATAATATAATCTTCTGAATATTCATATGTTGAGGATATATATGGTTTTAATGTCCTGTAAGGTGTAATATCGTTTACTATTATATTTAAGTTTTTAGAGTTATATAAATAATCTTTTATTAATTTAAATTTGTTTGAATTAATTTCTTTAACCACTTCAAAAGAAGGAACATTTGTATTTACATTTGCAACCCTATATCCGCTTAATTTCAAAAATTCTTTTATACTTTCATCATAAAAAGTTCCTAAAATGCTAATTTCATAATTTTTAGATCTTATAACTTTTCTTAATTGTACATATTCAGGAATATTTGCTATAGTTGGATGTGCAAAAGAGTATATAGGTTCGTCTATTAATAAATTTTTTGAAAAATCATTTAATCTTTGAATATTTTGAATATAAGCGGGAACAGTTACTAATATAACTTTTTTACTTTTTAAAACAGTATTTTCTATTTTTGATTTTTTGTTATAGTATATATATTCTGTAGAAATATATTGATTGATAATTTTGTATGTATATTCAAGTAATAAATGAGATGCACCTATAATAATCAATTTATTACCCTTTGATATAACATTTTTAATTTTTTCTATTAGCAGGGTATTTTTAATTTTTAATGGACCAAATATAGCATTTCTATTTTGTTCTATCATATCCAATAATATTTTATATTTATAGTTAGCTAAGTGATGCACATTGTCTTTTGCATGTAAAGAAATCAAAAGATTACCAGCATTACCCTTTTCGGTTAATGAATCACCAATGAATTCAATGTCTTTTACATAAAATTTTAGAACTTTTTGATTATTATAAAAGGTTCTTTCTATTCTAAAATTACCAACGAGATTACATTTTAAGTTTCCAGCCATTCCATCTCTTTTATTAGATAATATACCGTAGCCCACAGCTTCAAAGATCATACCTTTTTCTGTTTTAGCAATAGCGGCAAGATTTTCTTCTTCAGCACCAAAAATTTTTACTTTTTCTAAAGAAACATTTTTTATTAAAAATGTTGGTTCGGGATTTTGGTATCCATAAGGTTCCAATGCGGTTATATCATCAAAAAAAGTACTCCACAGATTTTCGATTTCCATATCAATTTCAATTTCGGATTCTGGTTCTTTGTTTCCATATATATTTTCATATATTTTATTTATTTCAGCTCTTAAATATTCAATTTTTTCCGAATCTATAGTAAAACCTGCAGCTAATTCATGTCCGCCATATTCTTTAAAAAAGTCTTCATGTTCTTTAGAAATGTTTTTCATTAGTTCTATTAAACTAATTCCCTGAGGACTTCGTGCAGAACCCTTTCCGGTATTATCTTCAGAAGTGGTTGAAACTAATAAAACGGGTTTATTAAATTTATTAGAAAGTTTGGATGCTACAATTCCCAAAACACCAAGATGCCAGTCTTTACCACTTAAAACTATAACTTTACTATCATGATAATCAGGGTTTATATCCATTAAACTTAATGCGGATTTATAAATTCTTCTTTCGTGTTTTTGTCTTTCAGAGTTCAAATCAAGTAATTGTTTTACTTTTTTTTCTAAATTTTTATTTTCTTCTGTCATTAATAGTTCGAAAGCTTTCATAGCATCTGCCATTCTACCAGCAGCATTAATTTTTGGAGCAATTTTATATGCAACAATGTATGATTTTACATCCTCTGGGACAATACCAATTTCTTTCATTAAATATTTCAAAGCAGGATTTGGATTAGTCCTTAACTTATCTAACCCTTTTTTTACAAAAAATCTGTTTTCAGATCTTAAAGGTACAATATCTGCAATTGTTCCCAAAGCTACAAGATCTATTAAAGAAAATGGATCAAAAGAAGAATCATTAAGAGTTTTATGAATGGCAAGTAATACCTTAAAAGCAACACCAACGCCAGATAACCCTTTGAAAGGATAAATATCATCTTTTCTTTTTGGATTAACAATTGCGTCGGCTTGTGGAAGTATTTGTTGTGTTTCGTGATGATCTGTAATAATTATTTTCATCCCTTTTTCCTTTGCGTGATGAACCTCGTTTAATGATGTTGTTCCACAATCTACGGTAATAATGTTTTTAAAACCTTTTTCGTATAATTCATCTATAGCTTCTATATTTAAACTATATCCTTCATCTATTCTGTTGGGTATATATGCCTCAACATTCCATCCGAGGGATTTAAAACCCTGATATAATACAGCAGCAGCGGTTACACCATCGGCATCATAATCACCGTAAACAACTAATTTCTCTTTTTTCCTTTTTATATCAAGTAATAAATCAACAGTTTTATCCATATCTTTTAAAAGAAATGGATCTATAATGGTTGACTCATCTGGATATAAAAACTCTTCAATCTCATCTTTTGTTTTAATTCCACGTACAATAAGAAGTTTTATTAAAAATTCGGATAAACCAGTTTCAGAAGAAAGACGCCTCGCTAACTTTAAATTTTCTGTAAATAAAGGATTATCCGAGTCCCAAAAGACCCTCCAATTCTTTTTCAAAATATTCTCTCCTCTCTTATTTATTTTTTTATTTTGTTATAATTATACAAAATTTTTGCTATAAATAATATTAGGAATATATTCCATTAATTTTAATTTAACGTTAATTGATTATTTTCGGCTACTGATGCAAATATTAAGCGTCGATAAAAAATGTTAAATGTTAATAAAGTTGAATTAATGGAAGAAATAAAGAAATAAAAAACCCAAAAACGTAAAAAGTATAAATTTTGAAAAGTTATGGTATAATGATTTTAGAATTTAAACTTTGGGGGTGGTATTATGAAAAATAAGATTATTATATTTATTTTATTTGTTTTGGCATTGTCTATTTTTGCTGAAGATAATAGAAAAACATTGCTTATTTATTCAAAAGGTTATTCTACACTTTCAAATAAAGTGGAACATAGATTGAAAGAAAGATTATTGGAAATGGGGAAGTATAGATTAGTTGAAAGGGATTTAAATGTTTTAAATGAAGTAGAAAGAATATTAAGTGGAGTTGCGAATAAAAAAGGATTTGAATTCAAACACCTTGCAGCAGATTATATTGTATATGTTGAAGTAATTGATGCAGAATCAAGAAGAAAAGAGGATGATGATGGGAATGTATGGTATGAATACGATATTGAAGGTGCATATAGATTAATAGATGTAGAAACGAGTCAAATTTTAGAAATTAAAACTATAAATGCAATTGGTTCGTCAAATGTAACAAAGTTTATTAGTGAAGATGAAGCAAGAGAAAATGCAAAAAATCAGGCAATAGACTATCTCGTATCTTCACTGGTATATAGAATGAATAAGCTATTTTTAATAAATGCCAATATTGTAAATATTGAAAATAATATGGTTTTAATTGATGCAGGAAGAAATGTTGGAATTTACAAAGGGATGATGTTTTCTTTTGCTAAAATATATACTGTAAATAATGACATTTATAGAAAAAAGGATGGGAAACTTATCGTAAAAGATTTGTCTGAAAATTCAGCAATTTTAGAAATTCTGGTAAAACCAAAATTCAAAATAGATCAAACTTTAAAAGTAATAGAAAATCCAGATTTATCTCCAATAAGAGGTCATATTACATTGAGTGGGGGTTATGTATTTGATGGAAGCTATTTAGGTAGGATAGATTTTATAGGTGATAATTATAAAGGTTTTGGTTTTGGTACATATCTTGATTTTATTTTTGATTCTAATAAATCAATTTTAACAACAGGTATTACACTTGGTTATATGAAAGATTTTGGTAGAATAATGCCTCAAATTGGTGTGGATTTATATATGAGTTCTTCATTTAATTATGATACAGAATATGCTACTAATATAGCTTTAGGAGTAAGTCCAAATATAGGGGTTGAACTATTATTGACTGATAATTTTGCTGTTACAGTTAATGGAGGTTATAGATTAGAAACAGGAATTGAAGGGAATTATGAAGAAATAAATTCGCCATTTGTAAGAGTTGGAATAGATATTTTGTTTTAATTATAAAAAAATGCTGCAAGAAAATGCAGCATTTTTTTATCCTTTTAGTCCAGAACTTACAAGGCTTTTTACAAAAAGGTTTTGAATAGCAAAGAAGATTATTAATGTTGGAATAAGGGCAATCATTGTACCTGCCATGATTGTTCCCCAATTATTAGATGCTTCTGCATCAATTAACATTTTAACTCCAATTTGAACTGTTTTCATTTTGTCGTCCATTGTTGCAATTAAGGGCCATAAATAAAGGTTCCAGGCATAAACGAAATTAATTAAAGCTGCACCACCGAGCATAGACTTTGAAAGTGGTAGTAAAATTCTCCAGAAATATTGCATAGATGTTGCGCCATCAATTTTGGCAGCATCACTTAATTCTTTTGGAATGGTTAAAAAATGTTGTCTCATTAAAAAAGCATTAGTTGCACTTGCTGTAAATGGTATTATTAATGCATAATATGTATTAATCCAACCAAATTGCTTCATAATTAAGAATAATGGAAGAATCATTACAGTTTCTGCAGGTAAAAACAGGGTAATGAATAATATCATAAAGGAAATATTTTTACCCTTAAATTGAAAGTTGGCAAAAGCATAACCAGCTAGAGTCCCAGTAACTAACTTTCCAAAAGTAATAAAAAAAGCAACTATCGCTGAATTTAAAAGCATTCTTCCTAAATTTACAAGCTGCAAAGCTTCTACGTAATTCTGCCAATGGAATGAACTGGGAAATAATTTTGGTGGAAATGTATAAACTTCAGTTGGTTTCATGAAGCTCATACTTAATGCGAGTAAAACTGGTGCCATTATTATTAAAGAAATAATAATTAAAGTTATTTCTGATAGTATTAAATTAGTTTTTTTTCTTTTTGAAATACTTGAAGCCATAGCAAATCACCTCACTGATAATGAACAGATTTTTCTACGTTGTGGAAGTAAATGAAAGTGATAACTCCCATAATTGCGAACATTACAATAGATTGTGCCGCTGCAGAACCATTGTTTTGGAATGCAAAAGCATCAAGATATAATTTGTAAATCATTGTTGTTGTTGTTCCAAGAGGACCACCTTTTGTCATTATATCTATAATACCAAAAGAAGCAAACATAGTTGTTGTGAAATTCATTATAAACAAATAAAATGTTATAGGCGACAACAGTGGAAATTTAATTTTCCACATTCTTTGCCATAAATTAGCTCCATCTATCATAGAAGATTCCAGTAGAGAATCTGGAATCGATTGTAGTCCCGCAATATAAAAAATTAAATCAAAAGGCAACATCTTCCATATGGTTGCTAACATTACAGCAATAAAAGCATAAGGTGTAGTTGTAAGCCAGTCAGTATCTATACCAAAAAGTTCTAAAAAGATATAATTTAAATAACCAACAGTTGGAGTTAATAAAAAAGACCATAAAGTACCTGCAATTGCAGGTGAAATAGCGTATGGTGCAAAAATAAAAAGTCTAAATAATCTTGTTCCAGGAATATTTTGTACCAGTAATTGTGAAATTAAAAAAGCTATAAGTATTGTTAAGAATACAGAAGAGAATGAATATATAAAAGATGTTAAAATAACGCTATAATATTCAGGATCAGTAAATAGATCGGTGAAATTATCAAGACCAACGAATATGCTCCTGTTTCCAAAAAATGACTCTTGGTAAAAACTCAGTTTAAAAGAATATGCGGCTGGCCAATAAATGAATATAATTATTATAATAAATGTTGGAATAAGTAAAATATATGGTGTCAACTTACTTTTCCAGGACATGAACAATTCCTCCTTTTTTAAAA
The DNA here is from genome assembly GCF_029910535.1 of Marinitoga aeolica. Classification (NCBI taxonomy): domain Bacteria; kingdom Thermotogati; phylum Thermotogota; class Thermotogae; order Petrotogales; family Petrotogaceae; genus Marinitoga; species Marinitoga aeolica. The sequence goes on along the minus strand of NZ_CP069362.1, from coordinate 955,674 downwards.
AAGGGCGGATTTCTCCGCCCGTTTATTTGAATTATTATTTAAATACTCTGTTATATCTCTTTAGAGCATTAGTTACCTGTTTTGCAGCATCGTTAAGAGCTCTATCTACGGTTTTTTTGCCATTTATAACATTTTCATATTCTGTTTCAATAATCTCTCTAGTTTCTGGGAATACGCCCATAACTGCACCATTTGTATTAACTGTTTGTTTTGATAATAATAGTTCCATAATAGCTGTTAAATAATTTGGATGTTGTGAATAGAATCCTTCGGATAATAATTTTTCTAAAGCATCTTTTCTTACAGGGAAATAACCTGTTTCTAAATGCCATCTTATTTGTTGTTCAGGTTCTGTCATCCATTTTACAAATTCCCACGCAGCATCAATTTCTTCTTTTGGATGATCTTTAAGAATCCATAATGATCCTCCACCTATTACTGATCCACCCTGTACGCTTAAATCTGGTTTTGGTAAGAATGCTGTACCAACTTCGAATCCATTTTCTTTTGCTGTTTCAACAAAGAATTTAACATCTGATGTTGAATATAATACCATACCAGCTTTTTGTGAAATAAATATTTGTCTTGCTCCTGACCAATCTTCTCTCTTTGTATTCAATAATAAGCCTTCATCTGTCATCTTCTTGAATAAATTAAAGATATTTTTACCAGCCTGACTATTGAAAACAGCTTCTGTAGGTCTTATACCAACTCTACCATTTCCGTTATTTACCAATGGAGCATTTTGAACAGCCATTAATTGTTCAAAGAACCATGAATGTGTTGGCCAGGTTAATCCATATCTGATAACATTACCATTTGCATCTTTTTTCTGTAATTTTCTAGCATATTCTATTAATTCATCATATGTTCTTGGTGGTTTGTTAGGATCTAATCCAACTTCTTTAAACATTGTTTTGTTGTAGAATAAAATAGCTGTTGATGAATTAAATGGCATTGAATACATTTTTCCATCTACTGTATAGTAATTTGTAACTTGTTCTAAGAAAGCACCTTTATCGATAGTTGGATCTTCGTCAATTAAATCTCCAATAGGAACAGCTATTCCACCATCGATCATTGCCTGAGTTCCAATATCATAAATTTGTACGACATGTGGAGCATTTCCAGCTTTTACTGCAGCTACAGTTTTATTGAAGGTATCGCGGTAAGAACCTGTGTATTGGACATTAACTTTAATATTTGGATGAGTCTTCATAAAATCATTTGCCATACTTTGTAATAGTTGAATTCTCCACCCGCTCATAGCATGCCAGAATTCAATAGTAACTTGTGCAAACATAGAAATACTTAAAACAACTACCAATAAAACAAGAAACTTCTTCATACACTTTCCCCCCTTTTGGAATTAGGATATCTTAAGATATCACGTGAAATATTATTGAATATTATTTGAAGAGCAAGAGACATTAATATAAAAATCATTGTGTAAATATTATACTACTTTTCTAAAGAAAAATCAACAAAAAAGAAAACAAAATTTAAAGTATATCCATACCTTCATTGAGTTTATTATAAATCTTTTTGAATTCATTATGGGAATTTTTAAATAGTTTTAAAATTTCCGGATTGAAGAATTCAGGTTTGGTTCTTTCATCACCTTTTAAAATTATTTCCACAGCAATTTCATGTGAAAAACCCTTTTTATATGGTCTGTTGCTCCTTAAAGCATCATAAACATCAGCTAATGCAACAATTTGTGCTTCTATAGGAATTTCATCCCCTTTTAAACCATATGGGTACCCTTCTCCGTTATATTTTTCATGATGGTATAAAGCTATATTTTTGGCAACAGTAAAATAAGGGTCATCTAAAATTTTTGCACCATATATTGTATGTTTTTTCATTTCTTCCCATTCGTTTTTATTTAGAGGACCTTTTTTTAATAGAATAGATTTATCTATTAAAAGTTTTCCTATATCATGTAATGGGGAATAAGTATAAATATCATCAATTAATTTTCCATCTAAGTTTAGTTTTTTTGCAATAAATTTAGAAAATTCTGCCACTCTATATATGTGCTTTCCAGTAATATCATCATACTCTTCAGCAATTGAAGCTAATTTTTTAGCAAGATTAAGATATGTATCTTTTGTATATTCATAAGATAATTTTTCAATCCAGAATGCTCTGGCAAGATTTGCAAAAATTTCAAATATTTCTTTTGATTCTTCAGAAAATGTTTTTTCACTATTAATATCTATATCAAGGCAAAAATTAATCCATTGTTCTTCTTTTAATTTTATTTCATAAATCATTGTTTGTTTTATGGGTTTTGAAGCTGCTTTTAGAATTTTATATGATTCTTCATTCATTTCTATTTTTTCGTTTTCAATAATATTATCAATGATTTTAATTTTTTCTTTTGTTGGTGTGTGACCAGCTGCGTATGTGATATTTTTAAGCATTTCAAAATTATGTCCATAAGCGCTTAAAAATTTCCATTGATTTTTCTTTGAGTCGATAAATATAATGCTTCCATAATCGGCTTCTGGAATTAGAAAGATTGCTGTTCTTAATAAATCATTGTAAAATTCATCAAAAGTACTTGAAAATTTTAATTTAGACATTATTTTTGTGAGTTTAATTAATTTAAAATTAATATCTTCCATATTCATATAACTTTCTTCTAATTCTTCGTTCATAGAAGTTAATTCGCTATTATAAGCTTCTAATTCTTCGTTTTTTCTTTTTAATTTTTTTGTAACTTTTATAAATAATATATAGAAAGTCAAAGAACTGATAAATAAAGTAATGATAGCTATAACAGCAGTATTTAAAGCTTTATTAACCCATTTTGGAATTAAAATTTTATCTTTAAATATATATTTTCTCATGAGAGAAAAATATACAGAATCTTCTTCGTTTTTCCATTTGTTTAGATAATAATCAATTTTATTGATAATATCATCTTTTATATTTTTTGAGAAACCATAATAGACTTCTATAGGTAAAAATACAATAGGGGTTTTATGAAGATTATATGGGTTATTAGAATATAGTCTATTTACAACACCAGCATCACAAATGTTATTTCTTACAGCTTTTAAAACCTCATCATATGAATTATATTCGTGAAATTCAATGTTTAAATTCATTTTTTGAGATAGATTTTTTATACCATTTTCATGAGTATAGTATATATCATTTTTTAAGACAGCAATCTTTTTATTTTTTAGATCTAATAATGAATCTATGCTATTATCTTTGGAATATATCACACCCCAATTTGTAAAAAAAGGTTGTGAAGGATATTTAATAAATAATTCTCTATCCTTTGTTTTTCCTAAAGCTATTAATATATTAATTTCATTATTTTTAATTTTTTCTATAAGATTTGGAAAGCTATCATATTGATATTTTAGATGCCAATTTTCTTTTTGAGCTATCTCTTTTAGCAAATCAATTGCCAAACCTTTATATTCGTTATTTTCTTTATAAGTTAGCGGTTTGTTTTCATATATACCAACTATTAAATTTTCTGCATTTAAAAGAGTTAGAAAAATGAGAAATAAAATAATAAAAATAACCTTTTTCATTAAATCACCTAAATTTTGATTATTTATTAAGATTTTTGTAGTATTTATAATATGGTTTTACATAAAACACTTCTTGTAAATTCATTAAATGAATTATTATTTCATTTAACCTTTTAGTATTTTCCGAATCATATATATATTTTGCAACTATAGGTAGATTTTTTTCGTGTATGTCTTCATCTTTCAAAATGCTTTTTATATAAAATGCTTCAACAGCTATTTTAAACTCATTAAAATCAGCATTTAAATAAACAGGTGTTTTCATACTAACATAATCACTACCATCTTTACCTATGAATTTACCGGAGAATTTTAAAGCAATTCCAAATGATCCAACAACTTTATTGGTAAGATTTAAATCTTTTTTGGCAGAATGTATAGCTTCAATAATTGAATTTACTTTTTTTTCTTTAAATAGATTGTATACATAGTCTATAAATTTATCCCTGAATCCTGGATAAGGGAGTATTTTTTCATGTTTAATTTCCCATCTTCTTGGGATAGGAACGAGAATATACCCCTTAGAATTTTTCCATAGTCTTTTTTCTTCAATCATTTTTACAATTAATTCTTTAAGTGAATATTTAGAATTTTTAGTTATCCATGGATTTTTTTCTTGCGCTTTTGAAACCAGCTGTTCAAGTTTTAATGGAATAACACTTGTAGCTAACAATCTTTCAATATAACGCATATAATTTTCTTCATATTCGCTATATTCACCATTTTTAGAATAAAATTCATTTCTTATTTCTTTTATTAAGTGATTAATAAAATCATTATAAGATAAAAAACCGAAATCCCTATAATCTATTTTCATTCCAGTGACAATTCTTTTTATAATGCCTTCATTTACATCATCATATTGATGTTCTTCTATAATCCTTATTATTTCATCTACGATATCTTCTATAGTATCTTTATCCTCTATTTTTTCTGATTTTACTATTTCTTCATATGGAATAAAGATATCAGCTGAAAGTTCCATTTCTTTAGAAGTATTTTTACTTCTACTTACTACAATAACTTCCTTTCCATATATCCTTAGTTTTTTTACCAGAGGGACAAAGTCCGCATCACCTGTTACCAGTACAAAACCGTCAATATGAGGCAAGGAAAACATAGTTTCAATAGCATCGATGGCTAATTTAATGTCATTTCCCTTTTTGTTTTCAAAACCATCTTCTGGCATTTCTATTAATTCAATACCATGTCTTGAAAACGAAAACATTGTTGCAGGATATTTTGACCAATGAGCATAGGCTTTTCCCCCAACAATTTTACCCAATTCTTTGATTTTCTCAATTATCAATTCTGGATCAACAGGTTGATTCTGGTAGTCCATGAATATAAATATACTTTTAATAATTTCACCATCCTTTTTTATATTTACTAATAATTCTTTCAGCTATTCTAATCCCATCTACAGCTGATGATGTAATACCACCAGCATACCCTGCGCCTTCACCTGCAGGATATAGTCCTTTAATATTAATACTTTCATAATCTTCGTTTCTTTCTATTCTTACAGGTGAAGAACTGCGTGTTTCTACACCAGTTAATAAAGAATCATAATTTGAAAAATATTTTAATTTCTTTCCCATTGCTAATATTCCTTCTTTTAATGCAGAAGAAATATAGTCGGGAAAAATTTTATTTAAATCATAGAATACTGTTCCTGGTTTGTATGTTGGGTTAACACTACCAAATTTAGATGATTTTTTTGATTTTAAAAAATCACCAAATAATTGAACAGGTGCATAATATGATTGAGATATTTCAAATGCTTTTTTTTCATATCTTCTTTGAAAATCTACTCCAGAAAGAGGATGTTTTGAAGGAAAGTCCTCAGGTGATACATTTACTAAAATTGCACTATTAGAGTTTATATTATTTCGTGCAAATTCACTCATTCCATTAGTAACAACCATATTTTTTTCTGATGCAGATGCAACAACATATCCTCCAGGACACATACAAAACGTATATACTGCTCTACCGTTTTTTGCTCTATGTGATAGTTTATAATCAGCAGCTTTTAATTTAGGGTGATTATAAAATTTTCCATATTGACTTTTGTCTATCATTTCTTTTAAGTGTTCTATTCTAACTCCAATGGAAAATGGTTTTTGGGTTATTTTTACTCCTTTTTCGAATAATGTTTGAAACGTATCTCTTGCACTATGCCCAATAGCTAAAATTACAATATCAGAATATAATTTTTCTGAATTATTTACAATTACACCTTTGATTTTATTATTTTTTATGATAAAATCTGTAACTTTTGAATTAAATAAAATTTTACCACCCAAATTTTCAATCTTTTTTCTTATGTTTTTTACAGCTATTTCTAATTTATCAGTTCCGATATGTGGTTTGTTTATGTATAAAATTTCTTCAGGGGCACCTGCTTCAACAAATTCTTTTAGCATTTTTCTAATTCTATTATGTTTGTCTTTTATTAATGTGTTTAACTTTCCATCAGAAAATGTCCCTGCGCCACCTTCACCAAATTGAACATTACTTTCTGTATTTAAAATACTATTTTCCCAAAAGTTTTTAACATCTTTTTTCCTTTCATCAACCTTTTTACCCCGTTCTAAAATTATTGGTTCATATCCAGCTTCGGCTAAAATTAGAGCAGAAAACATCCCAGCAGGACCAAAACCTATAATTATTGGTTTGTGTTTTAATGGAATATCACCTGGTATTGGAAATTTGTAATTATAGTTAGGGGATTTTGATATAAAACTATGTTTTAAAAATATGTCTTCATTTTCTATTTCGAAATCGATGTTATAAATAAAATAAATCATCGTATTCTTTTTTCTTGCATCAATAGATTTTTTTCTAATGTAAAATTTTCTAATATCATTTGAAGATATATTTAATTTTTTAGCTATTTCAGCTTTTATATCTTCATTTGAATGGTCTATAGGTAATTTTATATTATTAATTCTCAACATTTTTAATTACTCTCCTCTGTAAAATTCAATTAGTTTATCTGTTTTTTTTGCTTTGTACATAGTTTTGTCTGAAATGTTGATTAATTGTTCTACATCATTACCATGATTGGGAAAAAAAGATACACCACAATTGAATTTGATTTTTAAATCAATGTTTTCGTATTTTATAGGGGTGTCCAGATTTTCTTTTAATCTTTTTATAACTTCTAAAACTTTTGATTCATCAGTATCAGGTAATATAAGAATGAATTCATCTCCTCCAATTCTTGCAGGGAAATCACTTTCCCGTATAGAATTTTTTAGAGCATCAGCAAATTCATATAAAAAGTGGTCACCGACGTCATGACCGTAATTGTCGTTAATTAATTTAAATTTTTTCAGGTCGATATAAACAAAAGCTAATTTCATATTCTTTCTTTTTGCTAATTTAAGCATGTTTTCTGCATATTCATATAAATAAACCCTATTAGGTAATGTTGTTAATTGGTCGTGTAAAGCAAGGTATTTCAATTTTTGCTCTAATTTTTTTCTTTTAATAACTTGTGAAAGTTCATTTGAAATTATTTCGCCAATGTATATATCCTCTTCATTAAAAGCATTATCATTTTTAAATGAATCGAGGTTTATTATTCCTTCCAGGATACCATCTATAATGATAGGAATAGTTAAAGTTGCTTTTATATCTTGAATCTTTCCAGCAGATAGCATTATATTTCTTTCATATATATTTCTATATTTATGCTTAGTAAATTTTTTAACAGTGACTTTATCGAATGGTAAAAGCATTTTTGGCGTTAAAACAACCTTTTTAATATTATCGAGATCAAAATTTACAGCTGCAACAAAATGAAATAATCCATCTTTTTCTTTCATTAAAATACTTCCACCATCAGCATTATCAATTATTTTAACAGCTTCTTCCAGGAAAAACTGATATATGTTTGAATTGTCAGATAATGTATAAGAATTAATTATTAATTGATGAACTTTATTGATTTTTTCACGCAATTGTTCATATTTAATTTTTTCTGTTATATCAAATCCAAAACCAATTAATCCTATTTTTTCGTTTTTCTCAGAATAAGCAATGCTACTATATGCTTCTAAAAATATTTCTTTTTTTTCAGGAGTTATAAATTTTAATATAGACCTTTTTTCGAAAATATTATTAACATCATTAAAAAATGTTTTGAAATTTAAAATTCTACTTTCTTTTTCTTCATCAGGGATAAAATTATCAAAAACATTAATACCAATAATTTTACTTTTGGGCAATCCTAATAGATTACACCCGAATTTATTTATATCTTTTATTATTCCATCTTTATCAAGAAAAATATAAAGAAAATTAAAATCATCGAAATTGATATTCATAATAAAAAACTCCCTTTTGTAATCTATTGTAATTATATCATATTAATATTAAAAAAATAATAACCCCCATTTATGGGGGTTATCTATAAAGGAAGGGGTTTTAAGATGCTTTACTTCGAGTTTTTATATCAAATACAACGGCTGCTATTAGAACTGCTCCACGAATAATATATTGGAAAGATATACCAACGCCAATTAAATTCATTCCGTTAATAAGTGATGCCATAACCAAAGCACCTACAATCGAATTAGTGACTTTACCAACACCACCAGCAGCTGATACACCACCAACATATGCAGCGGCAATAGCATCAAGTTCAAATAATGTTCCTGCTGTAGGTGTTGCTGACTGGAATCTTGAGGCATATAAAATACCTGATAATGCTGTTAATAATCCCATTGATCCAAAAACAAATAATGTTATTTTATTTAAACTAATACCACTTAATTTAGCTGCTTCGGGATTACCTCCAACAGCATATATGTGTCTCCCTAAAGCGGTTTTTGTCGTCATAATATGATAAATAAAAGTAACTATTAATACAATTACAAATGTCCATGAAAGTCCATTATAACTTGCCAATATCCAGAAAAGATAAGCTACTATAGAGGATATTAATAATATTTTTAGTATAAACACCGGTATAGATAATACTTCAAAATTATATTTTATCTTATTATTTCTTCTTTTAATTTCAAAATAGATATAGAATAGTATTATAATTATGCCTATTAATAGTGTAGTAACATGGATATTTTCGTTGTGGAAAAAGTCTGGTATATACCCATTTCCAATTTCATTAAATGTATCATTTGATATTATTATCGTACCGGTTTTTTGCGTTGCTACAAGTAAGCCGCCTCTAAAAATCAACATACCAGCCAATGTCATAACAAACGATGGAAGACCGATGAATGAGATAAAAAAACCATTTATTAAACCAAAGATAATTCCTAAAGCAAAAACTATTAATATGGTTGGAAGAACAGGCATATTATGCTGCATCATCAATATAGCCGCAATTGCACCTAAAAAACCAGAACCAAAACCTACAGAAAGATCTATATGTCTTATAACGATAACCAGTGTCATGCCAACAGCTAAAACAGCAATATATCCCATCTGATTAAATAAATTACTTATATTTCTAGCTGAAAGAAATAATCCATCAGTTAAAAAAGAGAAAATTAACATAATAACTACAAGAGCTATATACATTCCATATTCTCTAATATGTTTTTTAAGCAAAGTTCTTAATTCTCCAAACATACAAATTCCTCCTTAATATTCTACAGCCATTGCCATAATTTTTTCTTGAGTAGCTTCTTTATTGCTTAATTCTCCGACTATTTTTCCACCAGCCATAACGTAAATTCTATCGCTCATGCCTAAAACTTCAGGTAATTCTGAAGATATCATGATAATGCTCATACCTTCTGCAACCAACTCGTTCATAATATTATAAATTTCATGTTTTGCACCCACGTCTATACCTCTTGTTGGTTCATCTAAAATCAATAATTTAGGAGTAACAAATAACCATTTTGCCAATGAAACCTTTTGCTGATTTCCACCGCTGAGATTCAATACTTTCTGTTCTATACTATGAGATTTTATTTTTAATGATTTTCTATAATTTTCGGAAATTACAACTTCTTCATTTTCGTTTACAAATAAACCCTTTAAAATCTTTTTTAAATTAGCAATGGTAATATTTGTTTTAATATCAAAATCCAATATTAAACCATTACCTTTCCTATCTTCAGAAACATAGGCAATACCAGCTTTTATTGCATCAGATGTTGATTTAAATTGCATTTTTTGGCCTTCAAAATAGAGTTCTCCGCTAACCTTATAATCATCAGGATTTCCAAAAATACTATGAGCAAGTTCTGTTCTACCTGCACCAATTAAACCAGCTATACCAACAATTTCTCCTCTTCTAACATAGAAATCAGCAGATTTAACAACATATCTTTCATTTTTTCTATCAAAAGCTTTCCAATTCTTTATTTCAAATATCTTTTCTCCAATTTTATGATTTCTTTTTGGATAAATATCATTTATTTCTCTGCCAACCATATGTTTAATAATTACATTTTCTGATATATTTTTATTCTCAATTGTTGTTATAGTTAAACCATCTCTTAAGACAGTGATGGTATCAGCTACTTCCAATACCTCATTTAATTTATGAGATATTAATATTGAAGTAATTCCATGATTCTTTAAATCCTTTATTATTTGTAATAATTTTTCACTATCTGTTTCATTTAAAGCAGATGTCGGTTCATCCAATATTAATAATTTAACGTTTTTACTAAGCGCTTTTGCGATTTCGATAATTTGTTGAACACCCACACCAAAATCCTTAACCTTTTTGGATGTATCTAACGTATAACCTAATTTTTTTAATACCTTTTCAGCTTCAGTTATAGTTTTATTCCAATCAATAATTCCATTATTTTTTATTTCATGACCCAAAAAAATGTTTTCATATACAGTTAATTCTGGAATTAATGCTAATTCCTGATATATAGTAACAATACCAACCTTTTCACTATCGTAAATAGTATTAAACTTTTGTTCTTTCCCTTCAAATATTATTTGACCATCATATGTCCCATGCTTATGAAATCCACTAAGTACTTTCATTAAAGTGGATTTTCCCGAACCGTTTTCACCAATTAAACAATGAATCTCTCCTCTTTTTACCTTGAAATTTACGTTATCCAGAGCTTTTACGCCAGGAAATTCTTTTGTAATATTTTTCATTTCAAGAATATATTCGCTCAAAAAGATCACCCCTTACTTGAAAAAGGGTAGCGTTTCCACTACCCCCTTAATTACATTTTAAATTACCATCTAAAATCAGATTTTTTATAATATCCTGAATCGATTAATACTTTTTTAACATTATCTTTTGTAACAACAGCAATATTTGATTGAATTGCTGGAACCATTTTTGCGCCATTATCATATGAATTAGGAGTAATTAATTTTACGCCTTTTAATACAAATTGAGCTAAGCTTATAGCATCTTTTACTAATAATCTAACATCTTTAAATACTGTCATTGATTGTTTTCCGTCAATTATATATTGAATAGAAGCTTTTTCTGCATCTTGACCTGTTACATAATATTTTTTAACATCTCTATCCTGTCTGAATGCATCAGCAATAGCTCTTGCAGTACCATCATTAGGTGCTAAAATAAATACTGTACCTTTATCTGCTTTTCTAGCTCTTGTTAAGTTATCTTCTGCTTTTCTTCTGGCAACTGTAAAGCTCCAATCTGTTGTAATTTGATTAATAATTTTTGCCATTTCTTCTCTTGTTAATTCTTTTTTGTTTTGTAATTTCACAGCTTCTGAAGAATTAATTATTCTGAATGTTCCATCAGCAATTTTAGGTTGTAAAACTTCCCATGCACCTTGGAAGAATAAGAATGCGTTATTATCTGATAATGCACCAGCGTATAAATATAATGGATTATTTTTACCTGTTGCATGATCTACTAAAAATTGACCTTGTGCTCTACCGACTTCAACGCTATCAAAGGTTACATAGTAATCTACAGATTTTGTATTTGTAACTAATCTGTCGTAAGAAATAACTGTAACACCAGCTTTTTTAGCTAAATCTACAGTACTAGCTGCAGCAACTGCATCATGAGGACATATAATCAATACCTTTATACCTTTTGAAAGTAATGCTTCAACGTTTTGTCTTTCTTTTGCAGGGTTACCTTGACTGAATAAAACTTCAACAGAAACGTTTGTGTCTTTTAATGCATCTCTAAATCTTGTTTCATCCTGAACCCATCTTGGTTCGTCTTTTGTTGGGAGAACTATACCTACGTCTAATGCATAAATAGAAATAGCGAATAAAACCAATAATGCCAATAAAACCTTTTTCATAACTCCACCTCCACCTTGAAATATAATAATTTTTAATCCGTTGTAAATATTAGCAACAACGTGCCAGTTTGTGAAATGAGTTTTAATATTTTAGCAATTTATCAGATTTTTAATTATCATAACTTTTAATTATTTGTAATCGTTTCTTATGTAACCATGCAAAAATTGCAGTAAAATGTAAAAAATAGTATAATAACCATGCAAAAATTGCATACTATATGAAAAATGGTGGTGTAAATATGTCATTAAAGAAAAGATTTGTTTTTATAATTTTTATATTTGCTATTTTTCCAATAATTACCACAATGTTTAATAAAATATACATAACAAATGTTTTATTTAAAGAACTTACTGGGTATACATCATCAACTATAAATGATTTTGGATTTGAAACGGTAAGTAAAATTTATCCCACTACGATGAATGTATTGTATGAACAGAAAAATTTATTAAAGAATTTTTCTAAAAAGATTTTAGAAAATCAAAGAGTTATTGATTATGCTAAATTTGGATTATTAAATACATTAAAAATATATATAAGTGAATTATTAAACTCTTCAAATGTAGATGGTATAAGAATCATTATTAAGAATAAAAAAAAGATTGATATTGGTGATTTCCCAGCAATCCAAAATCTTAAAGAAGGTATTATTGAAGGAGAAAAAAATTTTTATATAATATCGGGGTATGTGAAAGATGAAGTTTCAATTTACGCATCGAGAAAAATGGATAGGTTATTTTTGGATTCATTAAATTTGTCTTCCATTGCCATAATTTCTATAGTTGGTAAAAAACATAAAATATTTCAAAATGAAAAATTTTATAAGGATTTTAAACTTGATGGTGATTTTGTGATTTCTAATCGGATTAAATATCCATCTAAAATTATCAATATGCCCGATGATATTAATTTGATTCTATCTTTTGATATATCTCAATTAAGTAATATTCAAAATAAGATTAAAGACATATTTTTTGAAAATATATCATCTAATTTAAATATGTCACTTTTAATATGGTTATTTTTGTCTCCTCTTTTAATATATTTTGCATTGTTTTATTTTGGTAAAGATATTAATACTTTAGAGCTTTCAATAAAAGGAATATCTGATATTGCCAGAGGAAATTTTAATATAAAAATAGATTCTGGAAATCTTGAAAATAACAGATATAAAGAATTAGTAGAATCTATAAATTTGTTATCTTCTAATTTAAGAGATATGAAAGAAGAAATAGAGAAAAATATAGAGAATTTGGAAGATGAGAGAAATACGTTAAAATACTTGGTTGAAAATTTATATGAAGGGATTATATTTTTTGATATAGATGGAAGTATAAAGGTAAAAAATGATTTTGGTGGTGAAGTTTTAAAGGAATTAGGAGAAGAAAATGTAAAAGCATCTAATAACAGAATTTATTCGATAAATATAAAGAACAGTCAAAAGTTAATTGAAGTAACAAGGGAACTTTTTACAAATGGTTCATTTTTAGTGTTAATAAGGGATATTTCTTTAGAAAAAGAAATGAATGATTTATATTCATTAAACGAAAGACTTATTGAAAAGGAAAAGTTTGGAAGAATAGCTGCCCACGAGATAAGAAACCCCTTAAATTCAATGTATTTAAATTTACAATATTTAAAAATGGAGTTTGAAGATAATAAAAAAATTGAAAGTATAGCTAATTTAATAATTGAGCAAATAAAAACCATAGATTCTATTGTAAGTGAGTTATCATCTAAAGCTATTCTGGAATCTAATGAAAAGAAAGTAAATATAAATAATGTTATATCCCAAATCTTGAATTTGTTAAAGTATAGATTTTTAGAAAATTCAATAGAGGTTGAGTTTGAAAAGTCTCATGAATATATTTTAATGAACGCAAATCCCCAGCGTCTTAACCAATTGTTTTACAATATTATTAATAATGCTATAGAAGCAGTAGAAAATAAAAAAAGCGAAAAAAAGATTTTTATTAATGTATCAAAAGAAAATAACAAAATAAAAATTGTTATAGGTGATAATGGTGAAGGTATTCCAGAAGAATATAAAAATAATGTTTTCAAAAAGCCTTTTACAACAAAAAAATATGGTAATGGAATAGGTTTATTTATAGTTCATTCTATAGTAAAAGAACTAAATGGAGATATAAAATTTGAAACATCAAATACAGGAACAAGTTTTATAATAGAGTTTAAAAGCGAGGTGATGTAATGGGAAACATAATAATAATAGAGGATGATAAAAATAGTGCGAATATTTTAAAAAAGTTTTTAGAGAAAAAAAACTACAGTACAGATGTTTTTTATGATTTAAAAAGTGTCCAAAAGATTAATTTGAATAATTATGATGTGATGTTACTTGATATGATTTTGCCAGATGGGAAAGGTACAGAAAAAATAAAAGAGTTTATTGAAATTAATCCATATTTAAAAGTAATAATTATGACAGGATTTGGTGATGTCGAAGATGCGGTTTATTCAATGAAATCAGGAGCATTTGACTTTATAAAAAAGCCTATAGATTTAAAGAGATTAACCTTTATTATAGAAAAAGCATATGAAGAGATTGCATTAGAAAAAGAGAATACCAAATTAAAATATATAGTTCAGGAAAGTATAAAAGATGATTTTGTTATTGGACAATCTGAAATAATGAGAAAATTAATAGAAATTGTTAATAAGGTTATTGAGACAGATGCAAATCTTTTGATAACTGGTGAAACAGGTGTTGGGAAAGAAGTTTTTACGAGATATATACAGAGATTTAGCAAAAGAAAGGATAAACCTTTTATAATAATGAATTGTGCAGCGATTCCAAAAGATCTCGTAGAGTCAGAGTTGTTTGGTTATGAAAAAGGTGCATTTACTGGAGCAGATAAATCAAAACCTGGTAAGTTTGAACTGGCGGATAATGGGACAATATTCCTGGACGAAATTGGGGAATTGCCATTAGATATACAAAGTAAACTTTTAAGAGTTTTAGAAAATGGGATTATAGAAAGGGTTGGTGGAACAAAAGAAATAAAAATTGATGTTAGAGTTATTGCAGCAACCAATAGAAATCTTGAAGAAGAGGTAAAAAAGGGGAATTTTAGAATGGATTTATTTTACAGATTGAATGTTATTAATATAAATATTCCGCCAATCAGAGAAAGAAAAGAAGATATACCTATTTTTATTGAATTTTTTAATAAAAGATATTCTAAGAAATATAACAAAAAACCTCTTAAATTTTCAAAAGATGCGATGAACATGCTGACTGAATATAATTGGCCTGGAAATATCAGAGAAATACGTAATTTTGTTGAAAGAATTTTTATTATTTTTGATACCAATAAGGTTATAAATAGAGTTGATATTGATATTATGTTAAAACCAGAAGAAAATAATTCGAATAAAGGAGTTTCTGTTATGACTTTGGAAGAAATGGAAAGAGAGGTTATATTAAAAGCGTTAAAAAAATATAATGGAAATAAGACAAAGACAGCTAAAGCTTTGGGAATAAGTTTAAGAGCATTGCAGTATAAATTAAAAAAATATGAAAATATGTTGGGGGAATAAAAATGAAAAAAATATTATATATAATTATGATATTTCTCAGTTCTGGATTATTTGGAGTAAATTTTTTATATATGTATCAGGCAGGATATCAGCCAGAAGATTTGATGAATTACATAAAAGAACAGGATATTAAAAACCTTGATGTGACATTTAAATTTTATGAGGAAATGCATGATAATATAAAAATATCAATAAATTCTGAAAAACCATTATATGATATAGTTTTGGTTGATTTAATATGGATTCCAGAATTAGCAAGCAATAATATGTTGTTGCCTTTGGATAATTTAATAAACAAAAGCTATTTTAAGGATATTCCGGAACATGTTTTAGAGCAATTTAAATATAATGGAAAAATTTGGGCAATTCCATATTTAGTTAATATACAACATTTTTTTATTAATAAAAACATATTAAAAAAAGCGGGTTTTGATTATGCACCAAAAACATTAGAAGAAATGATTCATCAGGCAAAGATAATAAAAGAAAAAGGAATTCTTGAATATCCAATAGTTGATTCATGGGCTAATACTGAGGCATTAACATGTGAGTTTACATGGTTATTAGGTGCTTTTGGAGGAAGTTATTATAAGAATGGGAAAGTAAAAATAAATACTGAAGAAGCAATAGAGGCATTGAATTTCATGAAAAAACTTTTAGATGAAAAATTGATTAATCCTTTATCATTAGAATTTAAAGAGGATGATGTTTTAAATATTTTTATAAATGGTGATGCAGCCTTTACAACTAATTGGACATATCAATCAAGGTATATGGAAGATAAAAGGTATTCTAAAATAGTAAATCAGGGTTCTTTAGAGTTAATACCTGTATCAGAAAGAATAAAGAACAAAAAAGAAACTGTTTCTATAAGCGGATATCAGGGGCTTGCTATATTAAAAAATTCTAAAAATGTAAAAGAATCAATAGAAATACTGAAAAAACTTACGAAAAAAGATTTTTTTAAAAAATTTAATTATGAAATACCACCCTATAAGAGTATGTATAAAGAATATATTAATTTGAAAAAAGGAAATGATAAAAAATTAATAGAACTAGATAATGTTTTAAATAGGCCAGCATTAATAGAATATAATAAATTTTCGGAAATATTGAGAAGATATATAATTATGACTTTAAAAGGATTGTTAACTCCAAGAGAAGCTTTAAATAAAGCTCAAAGAGAAATAGAAGAACATGAACTTTTTTAAATATAAAAATTTTTTGGTTAATATATAAATTGAGATAATAATGGATTAAAAAAAGATGGCACGCGCGCCATCTTTTTTTAATCTCTATCTCCGAACATACCAGCAATCATAAGCATTCTTAAAAGTTGTAAAATAGCCATAGCTGCAGAAGCGACATAAGTCATAGCTGCGGCTCCTAAAACTTTTTTAACATGAACAACTTCAGATGTAGGCATTCCCATTAAAGGTAAAGTTTTAATAGCTCTTGCACTTGCATTAAATTCAACAGGTAATGTAATTAAAGTAAATAAAACTGCAAAAGCAAATAATAAGATCCCTAATTGAATTAAGGTTTGACTATAGAATAAAAAACCTATTATAAATATAATCCATGATAAATTAGAACCTATAGATGCGAAAGGAACAGAAAAGTTCCTTAAAACTAAAGGTAAATATTTTTCCTGGTGTTGCATGGCATGCCCAACTTCATGCGCTACTACCCCTAAAGCAGCTACGGATCTGCTTGAATAAGTTGCAGCTGATAACCTTAAAACCTTATTTCTTGGATCATAATGATCGGTTAAAAATCCTGAAACCGCTTCAACGCGCACATCATATAAGCCTAAAGAACTTAACATTCTCCTTGCAAATTCTGCACCAGTTTCACCGGTTGAAGAAATAACTTTTGAATATTTTGAAAAAGTACTTTGTACAGATGCCTGAGCGATTAAAGAAAGGATTAATCCCGGTAATAATATGATGAATGTTGGATCAAACCAAAAAGGATAAAAGAACATCTATCTACCACCTCCATTTATTTTCTCCTTTTTTAGACCTTTTAAAAAGGATAATGTTCAAAATTATTATATCATATATAATTTAAAAAAGACTTAAAGAACAAAATATGTTATAATATTAAAAAAAGAAAAAGAGGTGAGTGGGATGAGATTAAGAATAGGATTAGCTCAATTAAATGCTCATGTTGGAAATTTAAATGCTAACCTTGAAAAAGCAAAAAAAGCATTGGATTTAGCAGAAAAAGAAAAAGCAGATATATTAGTTTTTCCAGAATTATTCTTAACCGGATATCCGCCAGAAGATCTTGTTTTAAAAACTGGATTTTTGAATGATTCAAGGATAACATTAAATGAATATATAGAATATTCAGAAGGAAAAGATACTATATCAGTTATGGGTAATTTGGATTTTGAAGTAGATGCATATAATACAGCTTATATTGTATATAATGGCAAAGAAGAAGCAAAATATCATAAAATATATTTGCCAAATTATTCTGTTTTTGATGAAAAAAGATATTTTTCTCCAGGGAATAGCCCATTATTATTAGAAATGAAAAATGGATTAAAAATAGGTATAACGGTTTGTGAAGATATTTGGGTTCCAAATGGGCCAGCAGTAGATCTTGCGGAGATGGGAGCACATGTAATTATAAATATCTCTGCTTCACCATATACTAAGGGAAAGCCAAAAGATAGATTAGAAATGTTAAAAACCAGAGCTTCTGAACTTTCAACATGGTTAGTATATGTAAATCATGTAGGGGGTCAGGACGAAATAGTTTTTGATGGTGGAAGTGTAGTTATTAATCCATTTGGTGAAGTTGTTCATTCATTGCCTTTATTTGAAGAAAAAATAGATTTTATAGATATTGATCCAATTTCATCAACGAGGGCAAATTTAAGAGAAGGAAAAAGAAGGCATCTTATATATGATACTCATAATGTAGAAATACAAAAGATCGATAAGACTATAGAAAAAAAAGGTAATATTTTAAAAGGTAATAAAAAGATATTGTTATTAAATAAATATGAGGAAATATATAAAGCTTTAAAATTAGGATTAAAGGATTACATTCACAAAAATGGATTTTCAAAAGTTGTTTTAGGATTAAGCGGAGGAATGGATTCTGCTTTTGTAGCAGCATTGGCTGCAGATACTTTTGGTAGCGAAAATGTTTTAGGAATATTAATGCCATCACAATATTCATCAAAAGGAAGTATAGAAGATTCATTATTACTTGCAAAAAATCTGGGGATGAAAACGGAAACCATACCTATCAGAAGAACTTTTGAAAGCTTATTAAAAGAATTAAATGTGGCATTTAAAGATTTGCCAATGAATGTGGCAGAAGAGAATATACAGGCCAGAATTAGAGGGACAATAGTAATGGCTTTTTCAAATAAATTTGGTTATATTGCACTTGCAACTGGAAATAAAAGTGAAGTTGCAACGGGATATGCAACATTATATGGTGATATGGCTGGTGGATTATCTCCTATAAAAGATGTATATAAAACAGAGGTGTATAAATTAGCAGAATATTTTAATAAAATCAAAGGTGGATGGGTTATACCTGAAAACATCTTTACCAAAGCCCCATCAGCTGAATTACGTCCAGATCAAACAGATCAGGACAAATTACCACCATATGAAATATTGGATGCAATACTTGAAAGATATATAGAGTATGAAATGAGTATAGATGAAATAGTTGAAGATGGATATGATAAGGAAACTGTAAAATATGTAATAAAATTAGTTGATTTGAATGAATACAAAAGACGTCAGGGAGCGCCAGGAATTAAAGTTACCCAAAGAGCTTTTGGTAAAGATAGAAGAATGCCAATAACAAATGGTTATAAAATCTGGAGGTAATAAAATGAATAATAAGGATTTGTTGAGTAAAGAAGAAAGAAAAAAAGGGGCAAAATCTCTTTTGGTTATTTTTGCAATAATGTTTAGTATCTATGTTGTAATATGGCTTGCATGGAATCAATATGAAAAGGTATTAAATGAATTTAAAATATTACCAACATTACAAATTGAAAAAGCAAAATGGATTAATATATATTCCAAAGACAAAATAATAAAAACAAAAATAGGAAACATAGAAATAAAAAAAATAGATGAAACAAATTTTGTTATAAAGTATAAGGATAAAATGTTTAATGAGAGAGCATTTAGATATTTTAATGTAAGAGAAAAAAATGATGCAATATTAATATCTTTTCCATCTTTTTATATAAGAGGTATTAAAAATATTGTAATTACAGATCAGGGTAAAGTGTATAAATTTTATAAAGTTCCAACTGATTTAAATGATGAATATGATATGTTGTTTGCGGATTTCCTTCTTGGTAATAATAAGGGAATTGAAATTTCAAATATTCCAGATGTATTTAAAAATGATATTAAGGGGAAAAATAGTATAGTAGTAAATTCAAAGTATACAAAGTTCTTTTTGGATAATATAGAGAAGATATACAAACTTTCAGATTATATGTATTTATTTGTGAAAAATAATGATACATCCAATTTTGTGGAATATTATATGGTAAATGCTGAGGAAGAAAACAGAGAAGAAAAAAATTATATATTAAGGATATTTTTAGTTGAAAAATAATTGGGGGATAATTATGTATGAAAATCTTAAAAATACAATTCAAAGAATAAAAAAAATAATAAAAAATGCTATTGATTTTAAACTTCAAGAAATGGGATTTTTTAAAAAAGAATTTATTCCCGTTATGAATAAAAATATGGTGAATAAAAAACTTTTTGAAATGTTGAAAGAAATGTTTTCGGAAAATTATGAAAGCCAAAGAGAAAAATATATTGAAAATTATACGTTTAATTATGTAAATAAAATAATAGCTTTGAAAATGCTAAATGAAAAATCGATTTTGAAAGGATATAATGATTTTATTGAATTAAGGAAATATATTCCAGAACTTTTTGATGAAATTTATGAAATAGAACTGAATGAAAATGATTTTTACCAAATAATAAATGAAATTGAAAAAGTGAAAGATTGGCATAAAGAGGATATTTTAGGTTGGGCATATCAATATTATAATATAGATGAAGAAAGGCCAAAACTCTTTAAACAATCGCAATTTTATACTCCAGAGTGGGTTGTGGAATATCTGGTAGATCAAACATTAACCAGATATTACTGTGAATTATATGACGATGCTAAAATAGCAGAAAAATATAAAATAAAATATAAAAAAAGTAATATATCCAAAAAACTTGAAGATATAAAGATTTTAGATCCAACATGTGGAAGTGGTCATTTTTTAATAAAAGTATATGATAGATTAAAGGAATTTTATGAAAAACACGGCTACTCCAGAGAGATATATATAAAGAATATTATTGAAAAAAATATATATGGAATGGATATTGATGAACGTTCAATTGAAATAGCAAAGATAATATTAAAAATAAAAGCATTAATAGATGGATATAAAGGGGAATTGAATTTTAATTTAGTTTCTACGAATTTTGAAATGGTAAAATTAGAGGATATAGAAGATAAAGATATGAAAAAGGTATATAAAAATGTAAAAAAGGAACTTGAGGGATATGAAGAGTTGGGCAGTTTGATTATTTTAAGCAAAAAATCCAAAGAAATGATATTAAATTTGCAAAAAAGAAATATAATTCCTTTATTTGAAGAAAAAACTCGTCTGGAAAGATATTATGTGAAAAAATTAAAAAATTTCTTTAAAATTCTAATAATGAACTATGATATTGTAATTTCAAATCCTCCGTATACGGACTCACATGATTATACTCCTCACTTGAGAAAACATATAAGAGAAAAATATTTTGACTATAGAAAAAATTTATATGCATGTTTTATTAAAAGAAATTATGAATTTTTAATAGAAGATGGATTATTAGGTATGATTACGCCTCAAACTTTTATGTTTATTAGCAGTTATGAAGAATTAAGGAAATTTATAATAAAAAATATGCACATTGAAAATCTCGTTCATTTTGGCTTGGGGGGAGTTTTTGACGATGCTCTTGTGGATACAGCCATGTATGTATTAAGAAAATCAAAAAATGTAAAAAAGAAAGGAATATATATAGGTCTTAATGATGTTCCATATGAAAATAAAAAGTATGAATTGAAAAAGATTGTAGAAAAATTGTATAAAAATAAACAAACAGAAAAGGTTTTTGAAGAAGATCAAAATGAATTTAAAAAAATACCAAGGGTTCCTTTTGTTTACTGGATAAATGATGATGTAAAGCGAATATTTGAATATGATAAATTAATAAAGTTTGCAGATGTTAGACAAGGAATAGCTACAGGGGATAATAAACGATTTTTAAGATATCATTGGCAAGTTCCTAAAGAAGAAATAAGTTTTAATCACAAAAAAGATAATAAAAAATGGGTTCCATATGTAAAAGGTGGACCATATAATAAATGGTTTGGCAATTTATGGTGGGTTATAGCTTTTGATGAAGAAAATTACAATGTTTTAAAAAAAATGGGAAATCATTTACCTAATAAACAATATTATTTTAAACCCGGAATTACTTATTCTATGACAACATCAAAAGGTCCAACATTCAGATTACTTCCAGAAAATTTTCTTTTTGACTGTAAAGGAAGCAGTATATTTACAGAAAACGAAGATTTTAAATATTCACTATTGGGCTTTCTTAACAGTAAACTTGCATTTTATTTATACAAATTTATTGCTGGAAGTGTTGACCTTGAAGTTGGTGATTTAAAGCAAATACCAATAGCTACTAGATTAACTAAAAATAGTAAAAAAAGGGAACTATTAATAGATATTGTAAAATTAATTTTAATTATAAAAAAACAGAATATAGATACATCACCTTTAGAATTTCATTATAAAGGTTCTCCATTGCATCAAATTATTGAAGGAGATTTTGAAGAAAGATTACAACATATAATAGTTTCAAAAGATTTATTGGATACGTATATGCTAATGCTTGAAGCATTGGTAGAAAAAATTATATTTCAAATATATGGATTAAAAAAGAAAACAATAAATGATATATATAACAGTGAAGGCATACCTGCAGGATGGATGAATATAAATTCTTTTGAAGAATTGCCACCATTAAAAGAATTTTTAAAAAAAGAATATTTAAAAGAATTCAGTATAAATGAAAGTAAAATAAAAGAAATAGAAAATGAAATATATAGATTTTTGAGTTATATAAAACAGAGATATAATAATATTAGTATAAATGATTTTTATGATGTTTATTATAAAAAAGGTAGATCGGAATATGATAATGCTATTGAAAGAGTTTCTTTGAAAAAAAATATAAATCCGTTATCTGTTTTTAATGCAGTTAAAAAAAATATTATTTTGAAAAATAATTATAGGGTAAAAGAAATAATATTTTTTGCAGTAAATGAAGAATATTTAAATGGCAAAGGAAATTACATCAAAATAAGAAAAGGTCTGGAGAGAATTGGAGTAACGGAAAAATATATAAAAAAATATTTAAAAGTTTCGCTAGAAAAATATTTAGAAACTAAATTTCCAAAAACACAAATGAATTATTATAAAAAAACGGTTCCATTTTTTTAGGGGTGTATATTATGGAAGAGTATAAACGAATATTTAAACAGGTAACGTTTTCATTGTTGACTATTATAATGATTTTTTTTATAGGTATTATAGGATTTATGGTTCTTGAAGGCTGGGATTTTTTTAAAGCGTTTTATATTACAGCAATAACATTATCAACTGTTGGATATGGAATGCCCGAAAATATTTCTCATGCTACAATTATATTTGATGCGATTCTTATTTTTTCAGGGATATCGGTAGTTTTATATTTGATTTCTTCTTTGACGGCATTATTTGTTGAAGGAGATTTTAAAAAGATTGGGGGAATTCTTAGAATGATGAAAAGAATTGAAAATATTACAAATCATTATATAGTGGTTGGTGGTGGAAAAACAGGAAAATATATTATTGATGAGTTTACTAAAACAAAAATACCCTATATTGTAATAGAAAGAGATAAAGAGAAGATCAATAAACTTTTGGAAAAAAATGAGTATAAAGATATAAATTATATAATTGGAGATGCTAAAGAAGAGGATATTTTATTAAAAGCGAAAATATATGATGCTAAGGGAGTGTTGTTAACTTTACCCAGTGATGTTGATAATTTATATATATCTTTAACAGCTAAAACATTAAATCCGTCACTATATATAGTTTCTAGTGCAACAAGTTCGGAAGAAGTAAGAAAATTATTATATGCAGGAGTAGATAATGTTCTTCTACCCCCAGAAATTACGGGTAAAAGAATGGCATTGATGGTTTCCAAACCAAATGTTCTTTCGTTTATAGAAAGTACACAAATGGATTTTGGAGAAACATTTGGTTTTGCAGAAATAAAAATTCCAGAAAATAGTTGGATGGTAGGGAAAGATTTTGGAGAGTTAGAAATTTCTAAAACATTAGATATTATAGTAATGGCTATCAGACGTAATGGGAAGGCGAGATATAATCCTAAATCAAATTTTAAAATAAAGGCAAATGATTCTTTAATGGTAATAGGAGACCAAGAAGATATTGAAAGATTGAGAAGATTTGTTATAATGGCTCAAGTTTAAAAACATCAATATACGCTGATTTCAAATGAATTCACGTAGGTTTAACGAAATTAACAGTATTGTAAGTTGACAAAATGGAAGAAAGGTGGTAATATATATACTCGGACGCGGACGAAGAGGTCTGCGAGAGAAAAAGAAGAGGAAAAGAAGAAGCTCCTTGACAAGTGAACAGAGACACCCAGCGGAAGTAAAAAAGTGAGAGTTGAGATCGAACTCGAAATCTTGGATGGAGGGTTTGATCCTGGCTCAGGGCGAACGCTGGCGGCGTGCTTAACACATGCAAGTCGAACGAGGAGGCAGTCTTCGGGCTGTAGTACTAGTGGCGAACGGGTGAGTAACGCGTAGGAAAGTGTCCTCCAGACCGGGACAACCACTGGAAACGGTGGCTAATACCGGATAAGACCGAGAGGTGAAAGCGTGCCTTGGCATGGCTGGAGGAGCTGCCTGCGACCCATCAGGTAGTTGGTAGGGTAAAAGCCTACCAAGCCGACGACGGGTAGCCGGCGTGAGAGCGTGGCCGGCCACAGGGGGACTGAGACACGGCCCCCACTCCTACGGGAGGCAGCAGTGGGGAATATTGGACAATGGGGGAAACCCTGATCCAGCGACGCCGCGTGGAGGAAGAAGTCCTTCGGGACGTAAACTCCTGAACTTATCGAACAATAAGGTGAGTAGGGAATGACTCACTGATGAGGGTAGATAAGGAAAAGCCCCGGCTAACTACGTGCCAGCAGCCGCGGTAATACGTAGGGGGCGAGCGTTGCCCGGAATCACTGGGCGTAAAGGGGGTGTAGGCGGTCAATTAAGTCAGATGTAAAAGATCCTGGCTCAACCAGGGGGTTGCGTCTGAAACTGATTGACTTGAGGTTACTAGAGGGAGACGGAATTACCTGTGTAGCGGTGAAATGCGTAGATACAGGTAAGAAGGCCGGTGGTGAAGACGGTCTCCTGGGGTAAACCTGACGCTGAGGCCCGAAAGCTAGGGGAGCAAACCGGATTAGATACCCGGGTAGTCCTAGCCGTAAACGATGCCCACTAGGTGTGAGCGGTAGTACCGTTCGTGCTGAAGCTAAGGCGATAAGTGGGCCGCCTGGGGAGTACGTCCGCAAGGATGAAACTCAAAGGAATTGACGGGGACCCGCACAAGCGGTGGAGCGTGTGGTTTAATTCGAAGCTAAGCGAAGGACCTTACCAGGGCTTGACATATAGGTGGTAGGATGCAGAGATGTATCCGACCTGGTACTTCGGTACTGGGAGCCTAAACAGGTGGTGCACGGCCGTCGTCAGCTCGTGCCGTGAGGTGTTGGGTTAAGTCCCGCAACGAGCGCAACCCTTGCCGTTAGTTGCCAGCACGTAAAGGTGGGAACCCTAACGGGACAGCCGCCGACGAGGCGGAGGAAGGAGGGGATGACGTCAGGTAATCGTGCCCCTTATGTCCTGGGCGACACACGCGCTACAATGGTAGGGACAGAGGGCAGCGAGGCCGAAAGGTGGAGCGAATCCCAGAAACCCTACCCCAGTTCAGATTGCAGTCTGAAACCCGACTGCATGAAGCCGGAATCGCTAGTAATCGCAGGTCAGCCACACTGCGGTGAATACGTTCCCGGGTCTTGTACACACCGCCCGTCAAGCCACCCGAGTTGGAAACGCCCGAAGATGGCCAGGCTAACCGAAAGGAGGCCGGTTATTGAGGGTGGAGTCAGCGAGGGGGGCTAAGTCGTAACAAGGTAGGTGTACCGGAAGGTGCGCCTGGATCACCTCCTTTCTAAGGAGAAAAAAATGGGTGTCTCTGTTCAGTAGTGAAGGAGTAGGGGTAGTAGCTCAACTGGGAGAGCGTCTGCCTTGCACGCAGAAGGTTAGGGGTTCAAGTCCCCTCTACTCCACCAGCTCATTGACAAGTGCATAGTGAAAGATAAGGTCAAGGTAAAAAGGGCTTACGGAGGATGCCTAGGCGACGGGAGGCGAAGAAGGACGTGGCAAGCTGCGAAAAGCCACGGGGAGCTGCAAGCGAGCGTAGATCCGTGGATATCCGAATGGGGCAACCCGAAGATCCCGAAAGGGAGGCGAACCCGGGGAAGGGAAACATCTTAGTACCCGGAGGAAAAGAAATCAAGAGAGATTCCCTGAGTAGTGGCGAGCGAAAGGGGAGGAGCCCAAACCAGTTAGGTGTAAAAGGGTGCAGCCGTTGCCTAACTGGGGTAGAGGGAAGTAATCGGAGCCAACTGCATGAGGCTCGGGAGTGAAATATGTATAGCCGAAGTATCTGGGAAGGTACACCGAAGAGGGTGAAAGTCCCGTAGGCGAAATACATAGAAGCTCCTGGATTACTCTCCCAAGTAGCGTGGGACACGAGGAATCCTGCGTGAATCAGGGTGGACCACCATCCAAGGCTAAATACTACCCGTCGACCGATAGCGGAAAAGTACCGTGAGGGAAAGGTGAAAAGGACCCCGGGAGGGGAGTGAAAGAGAACCTGAAACCGTAAGCCTACAAGAAGTGGGAGCTCTGAGAGGAGTGACCGCGTGCCTTTTGATTAATGTGCCCACGAATTGCATGCATTGGCGAGGATAAGCCGGGAGAGGTGGATCCGAAGTGAAAGCGAGCCTGAAAAGGGCGTAGAGTCAATGTATGCAGACCCGAAGCCAGGTGAGCTATCCATGGGCAGGGTGAAGTTGCGGTGAAACGCAATGGAGGCCCGAACCGGTATGCAGTGAAACGCATTCGGATGACCTGTGGATAGGGGTGAAAAGCCAACCGAACCTGGTGATAGCTGGATCTCCCCGAAACGTGTGTAGGCACGGCCTCAACCAAGAGTAACGGGGGTAGAGCACTGATAGGCGTAGGGGGGTAACCTCCGAAACTTGTCAAACTCCGAATACCGTTACTTAGTGGTTGGGAGACAGACTGTGGGGGAAAAGCTCCATGGTCGAGAGGGAAACAGCCCAGACCGCCAGCTAAGGGCTCGAAGAGATAGCTAAGTGTGAAAGGTAGTGGACTGCCAGAGACAGCCGGGATGTTGGCTTAGAAGCAGCCATCATTAAAAGAGTGCGTAACAGCTCACCGGTTGAGGCGGACTGCGCCGAAAATGTAAGGAGGCTGAAGCTATACTCCGAAGCTGCGGAATCTGCGGATTGGTAGGGGAGCATTGTGCAGTAGGGAGAAGGCATATCGTGAGGTATGTTGGACGAAGCACAAGAGCGGATGTGGGCATGAGTAACGAGAGGAAGGTGAGAATCCTTCCCCCCGAAAGCCCAAGGGTACCTGGGGAAGGGTCGTCCGCCCAGGGTAAGCCGGGACCTAAGGTGAATCCGAAAGGAGTAACCGATGGAAAACAGGTAAAGAATCCTGTGCCATACATGACCGATAGTAAGAGGGGTGACGCAGAAGGTAAAGCCTCGTGAGCAAGTGGCAGGCTCATCTAAGCGCAAAGGTCTGAGAAGCTGGTAGGTAAATCCGCCGGTGGAGGCTGAAGCGTGATGGGGAGGACGTAGGTCCAACGAGGTGGTAGCCAGGCTGCCAAGAAAAACCTCGCTTACTGGTTGATGTATGCCCGTTCCGAAAACCGACACAGGTGGGCGAGCTGAGAAGGCTAAGGGGAGCAGGCTAACCTCCGCTAAGGAACTCGGCAAAATAGCCCCGTAACTTCGGGAGAAGGGGTGCTCCTTGATGTGGTTTATACTGCATTGGGGAGTCGCAGTGACAAGGTCCAGGCGACTGTTTACCAAAAACACAGGACTCTGCGAACTCGAAAAGAGGACGTATAGGGTCTGACGCCTGCCCAGTGCCGGAAGGTTAAGGGGAGTGCTGAGAGGTACGAACCGAAGCCCCGGTAAACGGCGGCCGTAACTATAACGGTCCTAAGGTAGCGAAATTCCTTGTCGGGTAAGTTCCGACCTGCATGAATGGCGTAACGATTTGGACACTGTCTCAGCGGAGGGCCTGGTGAAATTACAGACTGGGTGAAGATGCCCAGTACCCGCAGTTAGACGGAAAGACCCCGTGGAGTTTTACTGTAGCCTGACATTGTAACTTGTCATGTTGTGTACAGGATAGGTGGGAGGCAGAGAAACCTGCTCGCAAGGGTAGGTGGAGCCGCTGGTGGGATACCACCCTCAGCATGATGGGTTACTAACCATTGACTGTGAAGAGCAGTGATGGGACAGTGTTAGGTGGGCAGTTTGACTGGGGCGGTCGCCTCCTAAAGAGTAACGGAGGTGCGCGAAGGTAGGCTCATGTGGGTTGGAAATCCACAGGAGAGTGTAAAGGCAAAAGCCTGCCTGACTGCGAGACTGACAGGTCGAGCAGGGTGGAAACACGGTCTTAGTGACCCGGCGGATCCGAGTGGAAGGGCCGTCGATCAACGGATAAAAGTTACCCCGGGGATAACAGGCTTATCGCGCTCAAGAGTTCATATCGACGGCGCGGATTGGCACCTCGATGTCGACTCATCGCATCCTGGGGCTGAAGTAGGTCCCAAGGGTTGGGCTGTTCGCCCATTAAAGCGGTACGTGAGTTGGGTTCAGAACGTCGTGAGACAGTTCGGTCCCTATCTGCTGCGGGCGTAGGAAACTTGAGGGGGGTCACACCTAGTACGAGAGGACCGGTGTGAGGGTACCGCTAGTGAATCAGCTGTTCCGCCAGGAGCAGGAGCTGAGTAGCTATGTACCTGACCGATAACCGCTGAAAGCATCTAAGCGGGAAACGGGCCCCGAGATGAGGTTTCCCACTCTTCGGAGGTAAGGGCAGTTCGAGACGAGGACGTAGATAGGCCGGAGGTGTAAGTACAGTGATGTATTGAGCCGACCGGTACTAATAGCCCGAGGCCTTGACCTTATTAAGTAACTATGCACATGTGAATGAGTATTGAGGGGTGCAGATACCAGATATGGAAACACGCGGATCCATGCCGAACCCGACCGTTAAGCATATCTGGGCCGATGGTAGTATGGGCAATCCATGCGAGAGTAGGTAGCGCCCCTCTTTTTATTTTTCTATACTGTTACAACTCTACGAGCAGTATAGGATTAATAATTATACATTAAAATTTATATATATAATTATAATTAAAAAGCAGCCTTTGGCTGCTTTTTTTTATATAAATAAATAAAGGTGCTTGGAATACCACCAAGCACCTTTATTTCAAGTTATATTATTTCATTACAAAATGGAATTCTATCATATTTTTACCTTCTGGAGATTTAGAATACACAGAAGTAGCTAATCCTCCAAATTCTCCATCTAATCCTTCAACACCTAAATAATCTTTTAAAAAGTTTATTAAAGGTTTTAAATCAAAGAATATTAAACCAATATTTGATTCGGGTACTTTTGATTTCAACTCTGTATACAATTTATTTTGAGATAGCTTAATAGCTTTTTTATTATATTCATTTATTTTATTTTTATCAACATTTGAAATATACAATATATCAGAATCTTTCCATAAATAAAATGAAACAGTGTTATTTTCTACAGTGTGTGTAACTTTTATATAATTCGAACCTAATTTTTCGATTGAAGCATCTGATGGAATAAGTTTTTCTATTTCTTCAAAAGAGCTTTTTGTATTTATCATTATTTTTAATGCCATATCAGCAGACATATTTCCGGTTTCGTCATCCATTTTTAAGTTTATTAAAGAAGTTTCTTCTGCCCAATTTGACTCGTTTAAAATATTATTTATTAAATCCTCTGGTAAAGTAATTCCGAAGGAACTAAGATTAATAGATAAATCTTTAGGTAAATAATTTGTTCTAGAAAAAAGTAATCCATAAAAATCTGAATTATCAACATTTACCTGGCTTGGAGTTATTTTGTTATCTGTAAATAAATTAAAAGTGCTATATAAATATCCATCTTTTACATTTGAAAAACCATATCCTTTTAAAGAACTTGTATTCACTTCTTCATATATTCCAGTATCATTAAATCTTTTTTGAGGTACAAATTTTAATTGAGAATTTTCATAATCTTTTTTATTTGTGGTTATTATCAAATAATCCTGCAAATCACTTTTCTTTACAATATAATCAAAAGTTATTCCTGCATCCTCTGGCATTAAAGCATTAATAACTTTGCTAAATATGTCTACATATTTATTTCCATCGTCAACAGGTCCTAATACAATACCAAAATCATATTTATTGTCTGTAGGTTCAATAATAAATAAACCAACATTTTTTTCGAGTGCAGAATATACCTCATCGCTATTCATTTCTAATGACTGAATATATGCATCAATCATTCCAGAAATAAGACTTTCAGCATAAGTAGGATCATCTAAAATTTTTCCAAAAACAGGAACAGTTTTTAAATCGTTATATACAGTTTTTGCGTTATTCATTACAATAACAGCTTTAGAATTTTGAGGAATTACTTCATAAATATCTGCAAATATACTAAGTGCAAAAATGGAAATTAAGAGAAATAATAATATCTTTTTCATATGCCACCTCCGTAAAAATTATTTTCTTATTAATTATATCATATTTATATAAACTCCTAAAATTTTCAAACGAACGTTCGAATTAATTATACCGCC
The DNA here is from genome assembly GCF_029910535.1 of Marinitoga aeolica. NCBI lineage: Bacteria > Thermotogati > Thermotogota > Thermotogae > Petrotogales > Petrotogaceae > Marinitoga > Marinitoga aeolica. The sequence goes on along the minus strand of NZ_CP069362.1, from coordinate 925,128 downwards.
TTTCTATAAGAAAGTCAACAAAAAATGAGGCTATACTTGCCTCATTTTTGATTATAAGCTTTCAAAATTTCATTTATAAGTGGTTTCATATTATTTTTAGCTATGGTTATAGAATATTGATCAATAAGCATTTCTTTAAACCATTTTTCTGTTTTTGATTTTGGTAATAAGTCACTTTTAAAAATATCTGAATTATACATATCTTTAAATACTTTTGAAAAAACTGAACCAACTAATTCAGCGGCAACTTCTTCTTTTTTTGCACTATTATAACTTTTAGGTGTGCCATAAAATGAAACAGAAGAAACCATTTACATCACCACCAAATCAGCATATAAATATCCTGCAGCAGATAAGTTTTGTATGATAGCTATAACATCTTGTGGTGTTGCACCGGCAGCTTTTAATGCATTAACTAAATTATAAATTGTAGCTTCATTGTCACCAACTTTTCCGTTATCAACTGAAATAACAAAATTTCCATAATTAATAGTGAAATCAGCAACTTTAACTTTTCCACCAAAAACAATAGTTCCAGTCTTTTCGTTTATAACTATTTTTGCTTTTGAGTCTGGATCAATTTCAACCTCTTCTATAAGTGCAAGGAATGAAATTAAATCATCTGAGAATACATCAGGTATTTTTATTTTTACTGCTGAAGGGTCTACAGCTTTAGCTAATTTTTGACCAAACTGGGCATTTATAGATAATGCGGTCCTAGCAGCAGTGGTAATATCAGGATTTCTAAGCAATACAGTAACCGTATTATTTGAAACGATAGAAGTAGGGATTTCGTTTTCTACTATAGCTCCTTGAGGAATAACTCCAGAAACTTTATTCCTTTTTTGCAAATTAGCAGTTGTACTAACTTCAGCTCCACCAGTCAATACACTTCCTTGAGCTACAGCATACACCTGTCCATCAGCCCCATATAATGGAGTTTGAATTAAAAAACCACCTTCTAAACTCTTTGAATCTCCAGCAGCAGTTACAACAACATCTAATTTCATTCCTTCTTTATAAAATGCTGGAATATCAGCAAATACAAAAACTACAGCAGAATTTTTTGTTGAAAAAGAATTTTGCAAGTTTATATTGAGATTTTTCATCATATTTGTTAAAAGTTCAGAAGTTACTTTTCCAGAGTCGCCTGTACCATTTAGACCGGTAACAACACCTATTCCAAATAACTGATTATCTCTTGCACCTCTGAAATATGCAATATCTTTAAGTCTAACAGCGGAAAAAACGGATATAGTAAAAACAATCAATAAAAGAAATAAAAACCCCTTTTTCACATTAACCACTCCTTAGAAAAATATATTAGAAATTCCAGATAATAACCATGCAAGCCATGTTTTATTATTTGGGTCTTTTTGTAAATCAGTATCTCCTTGATACCAAATTTTAGCTTCTGCTAAATTTTTTGAATCTATTACGCCATCTTTAATATTTGAAGGGTCTGCATAACCCTCTATTATCATTATTTTTTTCTGTGAATCCACCTTAAATTCCTTTTCTCCATGAATTTTTACAATTCCGTTCTTTGAAACTGATATTACTTTAGCAGATACGTAAAGATTTACAGTAGCTTTGCTTTGAGAGGAAGATTTTTTGTTCGATACTTTAACATTTTCTGGTTTATTTGCACCTAATGGAAAAAATTTCATAAGATCAATATTTCCAACAGTATTAAAAATAGCTCCAACAGTTCCCATAACTCCGGAAAAAGGATCTGGGTTATTATCAGACAAACTTAAAGAAGGATTTTCTGAGACTGCAACTGTTATAATGTCTCCAACAGAATAATTTTTTTCAGGATTAGAAAATAAATTTTTAGTATTAGCTTTTTTCCATAATGAATCACCATATCCTATAGATAATAATAATAAAACTATAAAAAAAACAGAAATCCTTTTCATTACAAATTACCTCCTATATTTATTATCATTTTTGGTCCAGGAAATAATTTTCCATTTATTAAAACGCCGGTTTTTTCATTTCTTGCCATAATAATATCTCCAATAATTGCGTCATTTAAAACCTTTACCCAGGATAAAATTTTTACACCATCATAATAAACTTCAACAGGAATAATCTGCCCCGCTTTTACATCAGGTATTTTTTTTACAGCATTTTCGTATATAATTTCCCCTTTTCTTATTGTTCTATTAGCCATAAATTTAGAAAGATTTTTTTCTGAAACTTTTAAAGGTATCATATTTAAAGAATAAATATCGATTAATTTTTTTTCAACTAAATTAATGTTTAATGGAGTTTTAAAGTTTATATTTTCTTTAGAGAAATAAACATAATCAAAATTAGATATATTTGCTTTGAAAGAAATATATTTTTTCATATTTAAATCATCAAGAACTAAAAAATTTCCATATACGTTATTCATTGAACGTCTATAATCTAAATTTAAAATAGTGGATATTTTTGTATCTTTCATGTATTTACTAATTTCAAATTCGTTTATTGTAGCTTTTGGTGTGTTTTCTAATAATGTATTTTCAAAATATTTTTTTAAATAAAACTCCGTATTAGATTCTGATGAGTTTTTAGTTAAAGTTACATTAGATGGATTATAACTAATTGTAATTATTGTTGATTCAAAGGTAATATCGCTAAAGTTTGTTGTGGATAATATTATATTTTTTAAAGTAGATGAGTCATATGTTAAATAGTTGCCTGTAAAAAATGCTAAAGTCCTATCACTTTTTATATCGGGAAATATATCTTTTAAAGAGAAAATTTTATCATATGAGATTAAAGTAGCTGGAATAGTTATATTTGAAAATAAATTTATATAAAAGAAGATTGAAAAAATAATAACAAAAATCCTTTTCATCAAATCACCACACTTATTGAACTATTTAATTTTTCGATTTAACAGTAACAAAATCCTTAAAACAAAGAGTTTCTTTTTACCGAGTACTTTTAAATATTGATCATTTGATATATTAATTATGTATTTAATTATTGAAAAAATAATTATTGTATTAGCGATGGGATTTATCCTTATATATATTATTATCAAATGTATAGGTAGTATTTCAAAGAGGGCTATTGTTCAGTTTGTAGACAAAGTACAAAATAAAATATTCAAAATAATATTCGTTCATCCGGTGAAAATTCTTATTCCTCAAAAATGCTCATTCTTGCCTGTCGCTCAAACTCACATCCATGTTCGGTTTCGCTCAATTTTGCATCCATGCAAAATTGTCAGGCTCCATTCACATTTTTTCGGGAATTTCCAAGGATTCTCTCATATTATTTTTTCATATTTTATTTTGTCAACAGTCTGAACAATAGCCCTCAAAAGAGGGCTATTGTTTTGGTTCAACATATAAAGTTTTAAAATTATTATAAAGCACCATACCAGGTTTTGCACCTTTTGGTTTCCATACGTGTTTCTTTTGTGTATAATCAACAGAAACTTTTGAAGAAAATCTTCCTTTAGAGTATTTTGCAGCTAAGGATGCGGCAAATATCAGAACATTTTCAGGAACCTCTTGTTTATTTGTTTTAATAATAACATGAGCACCAGGAATACCTTGAGCATGCATCCAAATATCCTCTCTGTCAGCTTCTCTTGTAATCTTATCATTTTGTATATTGTTTTTTCCTACTAAGATTTTAAATCCATTATAATTAAACTCATATGGTTTAGACTCTTTTCTCTTCATTTTCTTTTTTGACGATTTTTCTGTAGTTAATCTTTCATTAATCATTTCATCTTTTATTTCTTGCAATGTCTCAATATCCTCAGCTAAATCAATACTTTGCCAAAGTTGATATAAATAGTTAATCATATCTTGGGTTGTTTTTAGTCTCTTTTTTAAGTGTTGTTCTTTTGATTTAAGTTTATGTACTTTTTTAAATATGCTTTGTAAATTTTCATTTGGTGTTTTTAATGGATTTAATTTTATTCTTACTTTTTCTCCCGTTTCCCAATCGTCAACGGTTATAGAATCAGTTTTTTCTTTAAACTGGTAAAGATAAGCCTGCAATAAACGTCCCTGTTTTTCTAATTCTGGAATTTTCTTAATATCTTTTTCTTCTGATTTTAGTTTTTTATATAGTTTTTCGTATTTTTCAATTTCTTTAATAACAACTTTTTCGAGTTTTCTTTTTAATTCTGTAAATCTTGAATTAATACTTCTCAATTGAAAAAGATTTAATAACCCTTCAGAAGGTGATTTAAATTCTTCATAATCATAATTTATTGGTTTAAAAGCAATTATTTCTTTTTTCCCTTCACATTCGAATGTATACACATTTGAATTATCAGTAAATTCAGCAACAAAAGTGATAAAATCAAATTTCTCAATATATTCTAAAAAAAGTTTTTTACTAATTTTAGAAAAACCCATTAATTGTTGGTTTAAATCAAAATCAAGATTGTCGTGTTCTAAAATATTAATGTAGTCAGTATTATAAAAAGGAAAATATTCAGCGCCAGGCATAATACTTCTTTGTGGTGTTATTCCTTTTTTCAATGCATCAAGTATTCTATTGTTTTCATCTATTAATAAAATATTAGAATTTCTTCCCATTAATTCAAAATATAATTTGTAATTCCTTAATTCAAAAGTTTCATCAATTACAGATAAATCTATATACCCTAATCTATCAAGACCTAATTGTTCAATTTTATTGATCTTTGCATTTTTAATTCTTTTTCTGAGAAACATAGAAAAATTTTGAGGTGAATCAGGCATATTGGGTTTTGTATCTAAAGATATTAGATAAGAGGGATTTTTTAATACAAAAAGTAAAAATCCATTTTGGAGTTGAAGTAAAATTTCATCATGTACAGGTTGATATATATTTCTTATTTTTTTACCTTCAAATTTTTTTGCTTCTCTTATTAATTTATTTAAAAGTAATCCGTCGATAGGCATATTGTTCCTCCATATTATTTTTCATCTTCATTAATTTTCAAAATAGCTAAAAAGGCATTTTGCGGAATAGTAACTTTACCAATTTGCCTCATTCTTTTTTTACCTTCTTTTTGTTTTTCAAGTAATTTCATTTTTCTGGTAATATCTCCACCATAACATTTAGCAAGAACATCTTTCCTATACGCTTTTATAGTGGATCTTGCGATAATTCTGCCATCACCCTTTGCTTGAATAGGTATTTCAAATTGATGTTTTGGTATTAAATCTTTTAATTTTTCTACCATCTTTTTGGATACTTCATACAATTTACTCCTATGAACAATAAAAGAAAGTGCTTCAACAGGTTCTCTGTTAACTAATACTGTAACTTTTAGCAAATCAGATTTTCTATAACCTATTAGCTCATAATCCATAGAAGCATAACCTCTACTTATTGCTTTCATTCTATCAAAAAAGTCAAATATTATTTCACCAAGCGGAACTTCAAAATGCATTACAACTCTATCTTTACCAGCATTAGAAACAGAAATAAACTCTCCTCGCTTTTCATTTTGTACTACACCCATTAAGCCACCCATATATTCTGTAGGAGTGATTATATCTAATTTAACATATGGTTCATGTACTTCTTCTAATAAATCTTGATCGGGAAATTGAGTAGGGTCATGAATTTCCATTTCTTCTCCATTTTTTAATTTTACTTTGTATACAACATTAGGTGCAGTTAAAATAATAGCAAGTTCAAATTCTCTTTCAATTCTTTCTCTAACAACATCCATATGTAATAATCCAAGAAAACCACATCTAAAACCAAATCCTAATGCGGGGGAATGTTCTGGTGTAAATGTTAAAGCGGCATCGTTAAGCTTTAGTTTTTCAAGTGCTTTTCTCAACTCTTCATAATAATCTGGAACACCAGGATAAATTCCAGCATACACCATAGGTTTAACTTCTTTATATCCAGGCAATGGTTCATCAACAGGATCAATTGCGCTAGTTACAGTGTCACCAACACGAGCCAATTCAACATCTTTAATGCCAGCAATAATATATCCTACTTCACCAGCAGATAATGATTCAGTTTTTTGCATTTCTGGATGGAATATACCAACTTCTACAACTTCATATGTTTCTTTATTAGACATGGTCATTATTTTATCTCCAGGTTTGACAGTTCCACCAAATAATCTTGTATATATAATTACTCCTCTATATTTATCATATTTAGCATCAAAAATTAAAGCTTTAAGTTTATCTTCATTTGTGCCTTTTGAAGTTGGGGCAGGAATTCTTTCTATGATCTCTTCTAATAAATCTTCAACACCTTCACCGGTTTTACCAGAAATTCTTAAAGCATCATCAGACGGTATTCCAACCAAATCTTCAATTTCAGCTAAAGTTTCTTCAACATTTGCATTAGGTAAATCAATTTTATTTACAGCAGGTATAATTTCTAAATCATTTTCTATTGCTAAATATGTATTAGCTACAGTTTGTGCTTCAACACCTTGTGAAGCATCAACAAGTAATACTGCACCTTCACATGCAGCTAAACTTCTTGAAACTTCATATGTAAAATCAACATGTCCAGGAGTGTCTATAATATTTATTTCATATGTATTTCCATCTTTTGCATCATATAGTATTTTTACAGGTTGGGACTTTATAGTGATGCCTCTTTCTTGCTCAATATCCATCATGTCAAGATATTGATCATGCATTTTTCTTTTTTCGATACTTTTAGTTAATTCCAATATTCTATCAACAAGTGTTGTTTTTCCATGATCTATATGTGCAATAATACTTATATTTCTAATCAATTCGGGATTATACATAGTTGCACCTCCAAATTCTCTTTTTTTCTTATTATATCAAACTTTTCTTTAAAAAGTATGACAGAATTATAAGAAAAAAGTATGATATAATTTAGTTGGAGGTGGAATCTATGAAACGATTACCCATAGGCCGAAGTGATTTTAAAAGTATAATAGAAGATAATATGTATTATATAGATAAAAGTATGCTAATAAAAGAAATAATAGAAAGCGGAGATGTAATATTAATAACCAGACCAAGAAGATTTGGAAAAACATTAAATATGAGTATGATGAAATATTTTTTTAGAAATGATCAAGATAATAAGTATTTATTTGAAGGACTAAAAATCTGGAATGAAAAAGAGATAATAGAAAAGTATTTAAATAAATATCCAGTTATATATTTGACGTTTAAAGATGCTAAACAAAATAAACTATTATCAATGAAAGTAAACATAAAAAATAGTATAAAAAAAATATATGATGAACACAATTATTTATTAGATAGCGATGTACTTAGCGAAATAGAAAAAATAAATTTCAAGCAAATATTAGAAATAGAAGAAATAAAAGGAGAAACAATAGAAGAAAGAATAGCAAAAGAAGATACATTATATGAAAACAGTCTAAAAAATCTATCAGAATATCTTTACCGATATTACAAACAAAAAGTAATATTATTAATAGACGAATACGACACACCAATACAACAATCATATTTAAATGGATATTATGATGAGTTCATAAATTTCATGGGAAATATATTAGGAAACGCATTAAAAGACAATGAGTATTTAGAAAAAGGAGTATTAACAGGAATAACAAGAGTAGCAAAAGAAAGTATATTCACAGGAGTAAATAATTTAAAAGTATCAACAGTATTGAGTGAATTATTCAATGACAAATTTGGATTAACATGGAAAGAAGTAGAAGAAACATTAAGATATTATGGATTAGAATATGAAAAAGAAAAAGTAATAGAATGGTATAATGGATATAATTTTGGAGGATTAGAAATATACAACCCATATTCAATAATAAATTTAGCAGATGAAAAAGAAATAAAATACTATTGGATAAACAGCAGTGGAAATGCATTAATAAAACAACTAATAAGACAAAGTACAGCAGAAGTAAAAACAAAAATAGAAGAATTAATAGAAGGAAAAGAAATAGAAAGTAGTATAGATGAAAATTTAGTATATGGAGATTTAGATAAAAGTACAGAAGAAAGCATATGGACATTATTTCTATTCACAGGATACTTAACCTGGACAAAACATACAGGAGAAGAAGGAGAACCGAGATATAGTCTTAAAATAACAAACAAAGAAACATTATAATTCTTCAAAAAAACAGTGGTAGATATAATAAAAGAAAGTAAAATACATTATGAAAGCATATTAATGGAATTAATACATGAAAACTATGAAGAATTTAAAATAGCATTTAAAAAGATAGTAGAAAGAACAATAAGTTATTTTGATGTAAGTGGAGAAGAACCAGAAAGGTTTTATCATGGATTAATACTGGGAATGGTAGTGGGACTAAGCAAAAAATACATAGTAAAAAGCAATAGAGAAGCAGGATATGGAAGAGCAGATGTAATATTAATACCCAAAGAAAAAAAAGAACCGGGAATAATATTTGAATTCAAAAAACATTACATAAAAGAAGGGGATTTAAAAAACAGTGCAGAAAAAGGAATAAAACAAATAGAAGAAAAAGGGTATGAAGAAGAAATAAAGAGTTATGGAATAGAAAAAATAATAAAAGTTGCTATTGCTTTTGATAAAAAGAATGTTGAAATA